>CAKUMQ010000005.1 GCA_934667845.1 uncultured Eubacteriales bacterium
GGGTATGGCTATGAATGCAGGCGGCGGAATGAATGCGCAAAATCTGTTTGCTATGGGCCAGCAGCAACAGCAGGCGCAGCAGCAAGCCCCGGCTGCTCCCGCAGCACCTGCGGCTGACGGTTGGAAATGCGCCTGCGGCGCAACCGCCACGGGTAAGTTCTGCCCGGAGTGCGGTGCCAAAAAGCCGGAACCCGTGCAGGCAGGCGCATGGAAATGCAAATGCGGCGCCATGGCTACCGGGAAATTCTGTCCCGAGTGCGGCTCTCCGAAACCGGCGGATGCAGATGGATGGACCTGCACCTGCGGCGCGGTGAATAAGGGTAAATTCTGCCAGAGCTGCGGTGCCAAAAAACCCGAGGGCGCACCGCTCTACCGTTGCGATAAATGCGGCTGGGAGCCGGAGGATCCGACTAATCCGCCGAAGTTCTGTCCCGAATGCGGCGACCCGTTTGATGACGGCGACATCATCGGATGAGGCGAACGGTTATCCTGATAGCGGTCGGTGCAGCGGTGCTGCTTTGCGGCACCCTGCTGTACCGGCATTTTACCCGAACCAAAGGGACAGAAACGGAGCAAAAAATGCAATCGGTGTCGGATACGGCAAAGCTTTATTCGTTTGCCTGGCATCAGTCTGCCGAAAATGCGGACGCCTGCTTTGTATTCTCGTTCGGCGCAGCAGAAGAAACGGAAGCGACGGGACATTATCTCAGCTGTACCTTCCGCACGCCGGACGGCGAAGCTGCGGAGCATACGGATGTGCCGGTCACGGATACACAGTGGAGCGAGCTGGAGGCGGCGCTGCGCAGCCTCACGCTTCCTTCCTACGCACCGCCTGACCCGTATCTTATGGACGCAACCGACAGCTGTGTCTTTGGGCAGCTTGACGGATGGTTAAGTTTTCATATTGTATCATATTTTTCCTCTTTTAGAATCAAGCGGCGACTCAGCGAACCAATCCGCCGCTTTTCACTAATTATTCAATATGTGCGTAAGTTGTACCCAAGCCAATGTCAAGGCCAAGTGCTTGATACATTTTCCATCGCATGGTGCACAGCGTATCGTTAAGCTCGACACACCGTTATCCTTGCACCATAATTTTGCGGCTTTTGCCAATTTCCGAGCGATGTGTCGACTTCCAGCAGCACTGTTTTGATCTCAAAGGGTCGGAAATCCAGCGCCACGGCATGCTCCGTGACCGGCAGCGTTTTTTCGGGCGTTTCCATCAGATCCGCCTCCACACAGGCGGACAGCGAAAACGCCGTATGGAGCAGACAAGCCGTCCGCTGATTGTCTGCCTCATACAACCGAACCGCCAGCCGGGAGGAATCCTCTGCCTTTTTCACCGTTTCGATCACGATGTTGTCCGCATCCGTCCACAGAAAAGACAGCGCTGCGGGCAAAGCACCGCCGCCCGGCGACAGCCGCACGGAATATACGGGGAAATTAAAATCGTATCCTCTCTCCCGCACCCTTGCGGACAAAAACGTTCCCCCGTGCGGATAAACGGCATAGGAAAACGTATGCACCTCCTTATCCTGTTCCGGGTTGGGGTAGGTGGCACATCTGAGCAGGGACAGCCGCAAATGGTTCCTGTCTGCGTCATACCCGTATTTGCAGTCATTCAGCACCGCTAATCCCATCCCGCTGTCGCCCAGATCCGCCCATTTGTGTCCCGACACCTCAAAGCGGGCAAAATCTGCCAGCGTATTTTTGCATACCGGGCGCTGCAAATAGCCGAAAGGAATATCATATGTACACTGCCCGGCGTTTACGTCGACCGGAAACTCCGCTTTAACAAACAGATTCTTTTCCCGCCAATCCACCTCGCACACATAGTCCAGGCGGTCGATATCCGCATAGGCGCAGATATCCTGACGAATGACGGAATCCCGGAAGCGGCGGATCACCCGCAGCACACAGCGCACCGGTCCGTTTTCCAGCACCTCCACAGACGCCACATCGTCGATCACACGGTACTTTTCCGTATAATACACATTCACGTTCCAGGCGTCGTCACACAGCGGCAGATCATCATAAGCCAGCCAGCGGCCGAACACTTCACCGGCGGGAACCAGCTCGCGGCCGGTACGCCTGCACACAAAGTGCGTAATGTGCATACAGTCGTCAAAGCAGACGGAAAAGAAAGGTGTGTCCAGCCGCTGTGCACTGACCAGAAACGGCGATGCCGCCTGCGTGTTTTCCTCACAGAGGGTATAACAGCGATACCCTTTGGAGGGCAGCCCCCGGGCAAAGAATATCCGTTTGCCGTCATAAGTCGTCTGCACGGGGATCTGCCGCCCCTCCCCGTCCCGCAATCCCTCTATCTGCGTATCGCACACCACACAGGTGTCCCGCACAAAGGACAGCGTGTTAAACACCGCCAGACTTTCTTCCGCGCAGCCGATCTCCTGCGCCAGTCGGTTCAGCGCCCGGTCGAGCATCTCCTTTCCGTCCGCCTGCACCTGCCGATACAGCCTGTCGGAATCCAGATACACCTCTTTGACCGACGAACCGGGAAGCACATCATGGAACTGATTGAGCAGAATTCTTTTCCAGTTCTCCTCCAGCTTCTCCTGCGGATATTCCGCCATCGTCCCGCAGACCACGGCACAGACAGCCGCCAAATTTTCCGCATCATGGTACAGGATCTCGCTGTACCGGTTGTAACGCTTGTTACGCGCCTGCGCAGTATACACGCCGCGGTGATACTCAAAATACAGCTCGCCGTCCCACACGGGCATGTGCGGATGACCGGCAACCTCCTTTTCCAGCCCGGCGAAAAAGCCGGACGCCGTGTCCGGCACGACCGCGGGGCAGCCGGGAATACCCATGCGAAACCGCTCTGCGTGATCCAGCATCTCCTGCGTCGGACCGCCGCCGCCGTCTCCGTGCCCATAGCAAAACAGCAGATCCCGGTTAAGATCCTTTTGCTGATACCGTTGCCACGCGCCCAGAACGTATTCCGGCTCGGTCGTTGCATTATAGGTGGTCTGATACGCCGCACTCATGTCGCCGGCACGGATAGCACAGCCGAAATGGGTCAGCAGCTCCGTGCCGTCTATGCCGCGCCAGTAAAACGTATCGTACGGCGGTTTGTTGAATTCGTTCCACGAGAGCTTTGTGGTAAAGAAATAGCGGGTGCCGCTCCGCCTGCAGATCTGGGGCAGGGCGGCGCTGTAGCCGAACACATCCGGCAGCCAGAGGATCTCATTGTCCACACCGAATTCTTCCCTGAAAAACCGCTTTCCGTACAGAAATTGGCGAACCAGCGATTCGCCGGACACCAAATTGGTATCCGATTCGACCCACATGCCCCCCTCCGGCTCCCAACGTCCCTCCCGCACAAACGCTTTGATCTGCGCGTACACGTCCGGCGCATCCTCTTTCACAAACTGATACAGCTGCGGCTGAGAGGACATAAACAGAAAATCCGGGTTGCGTTTCAGCAAAGAGACCGCCGTGGCAAAGGAACGGGCGGCCTTGTTCCGCGTGACGGCATAGGTCCAGAGCCACGCCACGTCGATATGTGTGTGCCCGATGCCGTGCAGCACCGGGGCGTTCGCCTCCCGCCGACCGTATAATTCCCCGCGCAGATAGCGGGAAGCCGCCGAGACCGACTCCCTAAACGCTGCGGAATCCGGTCGTTCTCCCAGCTCCAGCAGGGAAACGGCGCGGTTCAATTTGTCGATGATCTCCACCCGCTCCCGGCTGTCCGTATCCATCCATGCTGCCGCGCGCAGCGGCACCGTTATATCGGTGTACAGCGCCTCCACCTCGGGACGGCGCACCTGCAAAAAAAGTCTCATGCGCATTTTCCCGCGGTAATAGAACGCATCCGCCAGCCCCTTGATATGCAGCGTGAAGCTCTCGCCCGCCGCCGCTTCCGTCAGCAGATAGCGGCGGTGATTGGAGTCCATCCCGCACACGCATTTACCGTCAACAAACAGCTGCAGCTGCGGGCAGCCCCAATGCCACATCCCGCGGTCATCGTAGGGGCAGACCGTCAGCCATATCGCCCTGCCGGAAAACGCCTGCGGAATGCGAAGCGACGTGCGGAACCAGACATATTCCCCCGGTTCCCCCCACGACCCGTTTTCCGTGTCAAAGGGCCTCCAGTCCAGCACACCGGTGTCGGCGTACAGGCAGTCGCCCCGGGCGTATTCCAGCTCACCGATCGCCTCGTCCGCCACGGCCGCGTATTCGGACATCAGCCAGCTGCACGCCTTTTCAATACGGGCGGGCAGCATATACCGCTCCCCGTTACGGTCCACAAACTTTTTGTCAAACTGCGGCATTGTTTTCTCCTTCCGTAAATCAGACAGGCAGCCAACGCCATAAGGCGTCGGCTGCCTGTTTTCCGGGCGGACCGGATCACATGCCCAGACTTTCCGCCAGCGCGGCAGCCGCTATCATATGAACAGAGGTCGCGCAGGTCATGATCTTATCGTGTGTCCATCCCATCCGTCCCCAGGGCGTATCCGCGTCGTCCTCCGCCGGTCCGCTCCACGAAGCGCTGTAATAGCCGTCCGCCGTGCGGGCATTCCGATAGATGGATACCGCCGTATTTTTGATGATCTGCGCGTCCTTTGCCTTATCCGTGGATAAGGGCATCACTTCCGCGACCCACTCCTGCATAAACGCACAGTTTGTAAAACCGTCTCCGGCATCCACAAACACGCCGTTTCGCACCAGATAAGGGCAGTCAAACACCGCGCGCAGAGTCTCATACGCGCGCTGCCGGTAGCGGGTGTCGCCCGTATGCGCAAACATACGCATATGTACAGCCGCCATTCCCATCACGCCGCCGAGGAAAACCGCGCTGTCCGCTTCCTCCATCACATAGGGACGCAGCCCGTATTCCGGACCTGTGCTGACTTTTTTGCCGATCCGCGCCTTGTTGTAGCTCATCCAGTACAAAAGGTCGTCGCAATGCCCCTCATATACTGTCCCGTCGTCCAGCACACAGGAGTAGCTCCCGTTGCGCAGCATATGGTTCTCCGTCCAGGTATACAGCGTAACGGTATCCGCCGTCAGGCTGTCGTCTCCGGAGGCTTTGGCGTAGTCAAATGCCGCCAGCATCGTGCTGGCTACATGCATCATCACATTGCGCTCGTTCGGGTCGTCCTTATCATGCGGATACAGCAGGCCGTTGCTTAAGTTCCCGTCCTTCCAGTGATCGTATGTGTGGCGGATCAGGTCGCCGGCCACCCTGAGCGCATAGGGATCCCGGGTATGCCGGTAAAACGTCAGATAGACCATCGCATCCCACCCGGCATCGTCCTGCGCCCAGTTGGGGCCGCCCGCCGGAATGACCAGCATCTCATAGGGAAAGCAGCGCTGACAGAACGCCCACTCGGCGGCAATGCGGTCATGGATCTCCGCAAGGCCGCAGGCGCGGTACAGGGTATCCAGGGCAAAGACTGCCTGTGCATGATCCCAGAACATATATTGCGTCTGCGCCGGCAGGCCGTTGTCGATCATTTTGAAATGACCGGTCTTTTCGTCGCCCTCCCACCAATTCCGGATCAGATCCCGATAGGCGGCGCACGCCAGCTCTTTCATCGTCATTCCCTGCTCCTTATTCGCCGCCCAGAAACACATCGCGCACCGCTTCGAGATACCCGTAGCCGTTGATATTGTCGGGCTGGAGATAGCTGGACTCCGTCCACTCGTTCCAGCTGTTGACCGTCACCATCTGCGGCTGATCGGGATGCGCATCCAGATACGCTTTCGCCTCCTCAAATGCTTTTTTCACATTTTCGGGGGTGTCCTCCGTCATGACCGGCGGGTGGTATTTGATAAACCGGGGGTTGTTGTCCCAGCCCAGACTGACATGGGGCAGATAGGGCACATGAAACTCCTTTCCGATCTGCTCCCACTGTGCCTTGGCATCCGCCAGCACCTCGGGATAGGTGCGGTCTACGTCCACAAAAGCGGTAAAATTATAGTGGGTCACAGAATCTATTTCCAGATAGTCCGCCATCTCGGCAGTGAAATTGACGGCATTGCCGTCCACACCGCTCCAGTTGGAGCCGTAAGCGTTCTGCAGAATGATCTGGATATGTATGCCCGGCAATCCGCTGCGAACGCACTCCTCCCGCAGCCAGCGGAAAGCGTCGCGGGCATTCTCCAGCCCGCCCAGCCCTTTAAGGATATTGGAGAACATATAGATGGAGAACAGGGGCTTGCCGTCCACCGTATAGTAGTTCGGCAGGTGAAAATACTTCCCGATCAGCCGCTTGCAGACCCGCTCAAATTCGGGACGGTTCACATCGCCGCGCCAGATGGCGGTATCCTGATCCCAGGAGGTACGCACATCCCAGGAGTAGTTGGCGTCGTGGTTTGCCCACATCACATAGAATTTCATCTTATCGTTGTTTTTCGCCTTCAGAAAGCCCTCGTTGAGACACTGCTCCAGAAAGGGACGGCAGTCAAACCAGTACCAGTCGTAGGCAAAGACGTTGACGCCGTGACGGGAGGCCTCGTTGATCTGGAACTCCATCACCGCAGGCTCCGCCTCGTCGGGGCAGCCCCACAGCGGCTTATAATCCCAGTGATAACCGTTCTCCTTGGGCGCAGCCAGACGCGCATTGCGCACCGTCTGCCACTCGCCGCCCTCCTCGGGCCAGAAAATTTTAGTGCGCGGCTCCTTCCCCGTGTAAGAAGGCCAGACATATGCCGCCACATCGTATTTTTTTGCCATAGATTCCTCTCCTTAAAAAATTTTTATCCTGTATATAGTTATCGGACTGTCGCCCGATAAACGCCGAAACAGATCCGGAAATTTTTGCGGCGGGCTCCCCCGCTTCGGTGAAGCCTCACCCGTAAAAGGAGCCGCAGCGCCAGCCGGTAATTTCTTCGATCACGGGAGCGATCTCTGTCGCCATCATCTGATGACCCTTCACCCCCGGATGGTTTTCATACCCCGTGCCGCCGTAGGCGCCCTGATATTTAAGCGGCACAAAATAAACGTCCCCGATCCCCTCAGACGACAATCCCGGAATAAACGCCTCCAATGCATCGCGGAAGCGGTAATTCATGATACCGTAAGCCCACACGATCTTCGTCTTCGGATAATGCGTGCGCACCAACCGAACATATTCCCGGACACCGGCTAAAAAATCGCTTTCCGATACCCGGGCGGCATCATCGTTTGTTCCGAGATTGATCACCACCACATCCGGCACCCAGGAAAAATCATATTCCGCCGATCGGTTTATCCGGTAATTGTCGTGGGTAAAGACCTCCCTCATGATCCCCGGCTCGGTTTTTCCGTTCTCCGAAAGCCGTTTGCAGACTGCCTGCCCGGAAAGTGCCAGAACCTGGCTCTCTGCCGAAAATGCCGTCGACAGCAGCGCCTCGTACGTTTTCAGCCCGTCCTGCAGACAGGTGTTTCCGTCGATCGTTTCGTTCACCGTACCGATTCCGGCGGTAATGGAATCCCCGATGAACAGGATCCGGCGCTTCGGCTTTTTCGGCGGTGTATAAAACCGTCCGTTTTCGGATGTGGACAGTGAAATGATGCTCTGCACGGTATACCCCTCGGAGGATTTCTCCATCCGCACCGTATGGATCCCCTTGCCCAGATCCCGCACCAGGGTAACCTCCCCTGGCCCGGACACGCAGATCAGCTTCGGCCGGTCGCCGTCCACCGTGATATTCCAGAATTGATTTCCCTGTCCGCTTCCGAATTCGGCGGTCAGCCGATCGCCCTCGAAGGTGACTTCAAAGCCGGAATTTGTCCAGCTGAACCCGGGTACAGAGGCATACGCCCTGCCGCTCCACAAAATGCGGCCGTACAGGTTTACCGGCGACTTATCCGTAAAATCAATGCGGTTCTTTCCCGCGCTCTCCGTTTGGGCTGTCGTACGGACAGCGGCGGCTGTGGCTTTCGCCGTAGTTCTCCCGACAGAGGCAGACGATACCGGTGCCTCGGTATCCGTACCGGCGGACGCCGCACGCTCCGTCCCGGCCGTTGTCCCCGCCGTATGCTCCGCATTCGTCGGGCCGACAGTCTCCCCCGTTCCGTCCGTGGCGGCGGAAACAGCGCTGCTTTCCGCCGTCGGGCTGCTGCCGTCCGACCCGTTCTGACATGCCGTTAATGTAACCGGCAGGCTGCATACAAGCAAAAACGGTATGATAACCGTCATGATCTTTCTCATCATTCACACACCCAACTGACTGTTTCCCGTCATTCGGAAAACGTTATCCTATCTTATCGGCATTCCATCCGGTGATGCGTTCGATCAGCGGAATCAGCTTCTCCGCCATCCGCTTATGGGTCAGCGCCGAGGGGTGCCCATCCAGCCCCACCGTATCCGCCTTTTGGGCGTCAAGCGGCTGGAAATACACATCGGCAAGCCCTTCGGCATTTAATGTCTGTACCATATTCTCAAATGCAGACATATACTTGCGTCCCATGACCCCGTATGCCCAGATAATGGCTGCCCGGGGATATTTTGAACGGATCAGACGAATAAAATCGCCGGCAGCCGCTGCGGCCTCTGCCTCGGAAACACCTACCGCCTCATCGTTTGTTCCCAGATTGATGATCACCACATCCGGCGTCCAATCAAAGCCGTAGTCTCTGCCCTTATCCTTGTTATAGTCCGTTTTCAGGAAGATCGACTGCATGACCCCGGGGGTGCGGTCTGCATTCTGTCTGATCCCGTAGGTCGAACAGCCCAGGATCTGGTTCTGGGCATGAAATGCCCGGGAAAGATAGGCGCCGTAGGTCTTGTTGCCGTTGTGCATATGCTGGTTTTGAGGATCCGTAAGCAGGGTATACTCCTTGTCCGTACCGAAGCCCGCCGTAATGCTGTCCCCGATCACCAGGATCTTCCGCTCCGGCATCGGTGCAGGCGCCGAAAAGCTGCCGTTTTTCGAGGTGGTCAGCCGTCGGAAGCCGGTAGACGCCCACCGCTCCGTAGCCTTTTCCACCTTTACCGTATGTATGCCGTCGCTCAGATCTTTCGCCAGATCGACCGCCCCGTTTTGATCCACGGCAATCTTATAGGGCTCTTTCCCGTCTACATACACATTCCAATACTGACAAACGGAAGAATTGACCTGCACTTCCGTCTGCAAATACGTTCCCGTAAAGGTGACCTCAAAGCCGGAGCAGGTCCACCCGAACCACGGTGTAGAATCCCATCTGTTCCCCTCCCAGTAGACCCGCCCGTACAGATTCACCAGCGTCGGGTCGTCAAAAGCATATGTCGCCCTGCGTGCCGCCGCGGCGGTGGTTACGTTCGTCTGTTTTGCCGTATGCACGGTAATCTCCCCCTTTGTCCCGGCAGCAGTCGGTCTTGTTTCCGTAAGCCGATCGTCAGACGACCGATCATCCCCCGTGGCCGGAGAGGCAGATCTTTCCGTACCGGCGGAGGCGGCGGTCTCCGTCCCGGCCGTTGTCCCCGCCGTATGCTCCGCATTCGTCGGGCCGACGGTCTCCCCCGTTCCGTCCGTGGCGGCGGCGGAAACAGCGCTGCTGCCGGCTGCCTCCGGCTCCTTTTTGCAGCCCGCCGATGTCAGCAGCAGACAGCCCGCGAACAGCAGCGACAAAAGCCTTATACACCTCATTTTCATAAAAGCACCTTCCTCCCGTTCACCCCAGCCCCAGGCTCTCGGCAAGTCCGGCGGCAATGACCATATGGATGCTTGTGGCGGTCGTCATGAGCTTGTCATGCGTCCAGCCCATTTTTCCCCACGGCGTATTGGCATCCTCTGCGGGCCCGCTCCAGGACGCACTGTAATACCCGTCTGCGGTACGGGCATTGCCGTAGATCGCATTTGCCGTATCATTCAGGATGCGGATATCTTTCTTCTGCAACCCGGGAAGCGTCAGCACCTCCGTCACAAACTGACGGACAAATGCGGCGTTTGTCCAGCCGTCGCCGGCATCCACAAGCACGCCGTTTTTCACCAGATACGGATTGTCAAAGACGGCGCGCACCGTTCTCTGCGCCCGCTCCCGGTATTTTTTATCCCCGGTCAGCTCATACATCCGCACATGAAGCACGCTCATGCCCATCGTTCCGCCCAGAAATACCGCGCTGTTTCCCTCGTCTATCCGGTTGGGATTCTCCGCTTCCTCGGGTCCCTGAAAGATCCTGCCGCCGGTACGCCCCATGTTGATATTGAACCAATACAGCATATCGTCACAAAAGCCGGTTTTCTTCTGCCCGTTTGTCAGGGTGTAGGCATATTCCCCGTCGCGGAGAAACGTCTCTTCCGCCCAGTTATACAGGGTGATCGTGTTCTGCTTCAGCGTATCGTCCCTGCGGTATTTGAGATAATCAAAAGCCGCCAGCATCGTGCTGGCCACATGGGTGGCGGAATGGCGGGTCGTTTCGTCGCTGGGGTCATGGTCATACAAAAGCCCCTTGGACAGATCGCCGTTTTTCCAGAACGCATAGGTGTTGCGGATCAGGTCTCCCGCCGCATCCAGCGCAAAGGTATCTCCGGTGTATTCGTACACCAGCATATACAGCATCGCGTTCCAACCGGCATCGTCCTGCGCCGTGTGGAAATACTCCGGCACCGTCACATACGCATCGTAGGCGGGATAGCATGCGCGGATATACGCCCATTCGGACACAATACGGTTTCTGATCTCCTTGTATCCGGTCGCCTTATACAGGCTGTCCATGGCAAAAATCGCCATCGCATGCTCCCAAAGAAAGCCCATCTTATCCGCCGGGAGACCGTTTTGGGTGGCGATCAGATGTCCCGTTTTGGCATTGCCCGTCCACCAGTTATCCAGCAGATCCTGATAGGCGCTCAGCGCCAGCTGTACCATCTCGCCGCCCGTCACCGACGGCTTGGGCACTGTGGGCGTAAACTCCGTGGCAGCCGTTGTTTTACCGGTCGCGGCAGAGCGGTCGGTTTTTGCAGTCGTCGGCTTCTTCGTACCGGCAGAGCTGCCGGCGGCAGTTGCTGCCGCAGTCCCCGTCGTGCCTGCGGAATTTGTCGTTTCCGCCCCGGCGGCGGTCGTCGCCAAAGCAGAACTGCCGCTGCCGCTGCTGCTCCTGCTTGCCTCCGTCTGACTGTCGGCATCCGGCTCCTTTACGCAGGCGGCTGACGCCAGCAGCAGACAGGCAGATAACCACATCGCCAAGACCTTTACCAGACTTTTTTTCACAAAACACACCTTCTTTGATCATGAATTTTCCGATATCTTCCGCATCCTGCCCTCTTCCCCGCTAATTAAACCGCAGGGTGTGGATCTCGTAAGGTCCGAACCGGAGCGAAACCGTCTCCCCACATACGGGCAGGGTCATGAGCGGATCCTCCAGCATATCCGTCAGCACGCAGCGCTGCATCCCTTTTATCCGGATCCCGGCGTGAACCGCGACGCCGGACGATTCATACACCCGCAGAATATAGCCGTCGCCGTCCTCTGCCTGCTTCATCGCCTCCACCATAACGGTGGGTGCGTCTATCTGAATATACGGGGCAAGGGCTTTGTCTCCTCCACATGCCACCGGCGGGCGGTTGAGGTGTTCGCAGACAGCCGCCACGCCGCCGTCGACCGTATTGCCCATATGGGGATACAGCGTATAGGTGAAGGTATGCACGCCCTTATCCGCATTTTCACCCGGCCACATCGGGGAACGCAGAAGACAGATATCCAGCCGGTTATTCCGGATGCTGTACCCGTACTTGCTGTCACTCATCACGGAGACGCCGTATCCCGCCTCTGCCAGATCCACATACCGCGGGGCGCAGATCTCAAATTTTTCCGCATCCCACGGCGTGTTATCATGGGTGGGACGGTTCAGCTGACCGAACTGAATACCGCATACCGCTTCCGTGCAGGCCATGGCGACAGCAAAGCCCGTGCGAAGCATTTTCTTTGTCTCGCGCCAGTCCACCGTGGTGACAAACCGCAGCTCTCTCTCGTCCGCAGTCAGGATCACATCCTGGCGGATCACCGAATCGCCATAGCGGTATTCGCTGCGCCGGATCGCCTGCGGACCGTCTGTTATAAGCTCCGTTTTCGTCAGTGTGAAATACTCCCTCGCGCGGGACCAGTATTCCACCGGCAGCTCCCAGGCGTCCGCGTCGTCCGGATATACCGCAAAGCGGTTGGCGGGGCAGCCGGGTCTGAGCAGCTCCCGCATCGCCTCCTTGTCGTAGACCGAAGCGATCGCACCGTCCTCCGTAAAGGTCACCCGCAGGCTGTCGTTTTCAAAGCCCTCCAGCACAGCCTCCTGCGCGCTGCGGGCAACAGTGGCAAAAGGCGCCGCCGTGACCCGGTACCACCTGCCGTCCCGCTTTTCCCAGCCGCGATACGGCGCCGAGGTCAGGTTGAGGCTTCCGCAGCCGAGAGCAGCGGCAGCTTTCCGGGTAATTTCCTCCAGCTCACCCAGCAGCACCGCATATTCCGTCTCTGCCTCCTCATAAACGCGGGCAATACCGGAGCCGGGCAAAATATCGTGGAACTGCAAGAACAGGATCCGTTTCCAGATGCGCTCCAGCTCCTTTGCGGGATAAGCCGCCCCGGTCTCACGGGCTGCCATCGTGCACAGGATCTCCGCGTTGCGCACTGCCGTTTCGGCGCGGCGGTTTTGCTGCTTTGTTCTGGCCTGGGAGGTCAGCGTGCCCTGGTGATACTCAAAATACAGCTCCCCGCACCATGTGGCAAGCCGATCACTCTTTTCAGCCAGCCGGTCGTAAAACTCCTGCACCGTCCCGGTGCGCACCGGCGGCAGCTGATCAAAATTTTTCAGGCGTTTCAGACGCTCCAAATGCTCCCGGCCGGCGCCGCCGCCACCGTCCGAGCGGCCAAACAGCAGCAGCGCCTCGTCGCAGATCCCGGCATCCCTGTAATGATCCTGCGCATATATCAGATCCTGCGGGCGCACCTTGCTGGCATAGTCGTCCGCCGGGGTCATGTGCACCAGCACCCGGCTGCCGTCGATGCCCTGCCAGTGAAAATTGTGATGCGGGAGCCGGTTGGTGTTCATTGACAGCTTGTTGGTGAAAAAATACGGCACATCGCACTTCTTCAATATCTGCGGCAGTGCCGCCGTATAGCCGAACACATCGGGCAGCCACAGCACGCGGACGTCCTTGTGAAACTCCTTCCGGAAAAACGCCTTTCCGTACACGATCTGGCGGATCAGCGCCTCGCCTCCGGACAGGTTGGTGTCCGCCTCCACCCACATAGCCCCCTGAATATCCCAGCGCCCTTTAGCTATCTGCTCCCTGATCTGCGCATACAGCCCCGGGTAGCGGTCCTTCATCCACTGGTACAACAGCGCCTGCGATGCGCCGAAAATGTAGTCCGGATACCGCTCCATCATGCGCAGGGCTGTGGAAAAGGTCCGGGCGCCCTTGCGCACGGTCTCCCGCTCCGGCCACAGCCATGCCAGATCCAGATGGGCATGCCCCACCGCCACCAGCGTCACCGGGGCAAACCCGTTATGCGCCTCCAGCGCCGGCAGAAGAATTTCATGCGCTTTCTCCAGCTCCGCGGGAGAATAGGCGGCCAGAACGGAAACGGCGTCCTTCATGATCTGAAACAGCCTTCGGGCACGGGCTGTTTCCGGCTCCAGCGTCCCCCAGGCATCGTACAGAACCTCCAGGTCGTAATACAGCTGAATGACCGTCTCGTTAACGACCGAAATATTGGCAAGCGCCAGCACGCCGTTGTCCGCATAGCCGCCCACCAGATCGTTGCAGCCTCCGTCGACCCAGATATCCACCGTCCGCCCGTCCTTTACGCACAGCTTGGCGGGGATCTCACGCTTTGCGCTGCAGCCCCACCAGGGGTCATGCACACAGTGGAGATTTGTCAGCCCGATCACCGGCGTTCCGTCTTCATCCACCAGCAAGCCCTCGCCGGACAGATCTATGCGGATCACCAGCTCCTCCGGGGTATACCCGTCCGGAATACGCCCGCGAAAACGGAACCAACCGCAGTCAAACAGCTCTCCCCAGGATTCGCCGATCTTCAGCTTCCGGTATGCGCCGGTGCGCCGCTGCGCAAAGGGCAGCGGCTCCTTTGACCAGAACAGCTCGCAGTCCAGCTCCGCCACGGGGGTATACATCCGCAGCTGCAGCTGTTCCAGCGCTTCCTCAATGCAGCCTTTCCAGGACTTATCATAAAAACGCTTTGCACACATGGTTACTACTCCTTGACCCCTGAGCTGGTCATCGTTTCAATAATGCTGTTCTGCGTAAACATAAACACCACGATAGGCACCAAAGCCATAACGACCGACATGGCGGAAGCCACACCGGCGCGGGCGATGCCGCCCGCCACGATCTGCGAGATCGCGTAAGGAAATGTTTTCAGCTGTTCACTGTAGATCAACGTGCCCGGCTGAGTGTTCCAAAGCGTCTGCACCGAAAACACCATCAGTGTCAGCCAGGCGGGCCGCACCTGGGTCATCACGATCTTCCAGAAGATCGTCCACTCGCCCGCGCCGTCGATCCGGGCTGCCTCCAGTATGGAATCGTAGATCTGCTCCATGAACTGCTTCATCAGATACAGTCCGAAGGTGCTGCCCATAGCCGGAATGATCACCGCCCACACCGTATCCACAAGCCCCAGCCTGATCATAATGAGATAGCTGGGCACACTGGTCACGGAGGCGCCGAACATCAGGGAGAAGAAAATGAGCTTAAACAGGAACTTTGCACCGGGGAAAGGGATCTTGGCCAGAGCGTATGCACACATCGAGGCTAAAACGATCTGCCCCAGCGAACCGAGCACGGTGATCAGAACCGTGTTGAACAGATACCGGGAGATCGGCACCCAGGAGTTCTGCATCAGCTCGAACAGATCGGCATAGTTGGTCAGCACAGGGTTGCGCGGAAACAGGGGCGGCGGAAAGATCCATAATTCGTTCAGCGGCTTGAACGAGTTGCTGATCGCATAGATAAAGGGCAGGGCTGTAAACAGACCCAAGAGGAAAACAAACAGAAAAACGATGAAATTGCCGCCGTGGGAGCGGTTGACTTTTGCTTTCTTTATCAGGTGATGCCGGTGAAAACGGACGGCATTTCCCCCGTTTTGCCCGGCAGCGACTGTATTTCTCATAGGTAACCGCCTCCTCACTGGCCGACTTTGCCGATCAGATTCTGGAAGAACCTGTTCGCCGCCACCATCAGCACAAACAGGACTGTGGCGATCGTGCAGGCATAGCCCATCTCCAAACGGACATTGGCGCTGTCATTCAGATGGTGCATCATCGTCCAGGCGACATAGTTTGTGCTGGGCGTTCCGCACAGGATATCGATAGCCGGACCGATATTGAACGCGCCGGTAATGCTGGTGACCGCCGCAAACAGAAGCTGGGGACGGATGTACGGCAGGGTGATATACCACAGCTCCTGCCAGCGGTTGCGGATCCCGTCCACTGCCGCCGCCTCAAACAGCGTGCGGTCCACATTCTGAAACCCGGCGATCAGCACCAGAAAGCTGGTGCCGAGACTCGACCAGAGCAAAATGAAGATCAGCGTGCCCACGATATACTTTTCGTCGGTCAGCCAGGCGACAGGCGAGGTGAGAATGCCGACCTTCATCAGATAGGAATTGAGGATGCCGTAGGCGTCGCTGCTGAAGATCAGCTGCCATACATAATAGATGTTCGCCAGCGTCGGCGCATAAAAGAGCAGGGTCAGCACCGACCGGACTCCGGGCGAAAAATCGTTGAGGAACCACGCCAGCAGCAGCGACAGCAGATAGCCGACCGGACCGGTGATGGCGGCAAACAGCAGCGTGTTCTTGAAAGAGGTCAAAAACAGACTGTCCTTGAGGATCAGCTGCCTGTAATTTTCCAGCCATATCCATTTGGCAGGCTGAAGCGCGTTGAACGAGGTAAAGCTGTAGAATACCGCCATCAGCACCGGTATCAGGGTGAATACGACGAATATAAGCGTAAACGGCAGGGCGAAAAAGTAGCCGTGCTTATACTTTAAGACCCGGCGCCATGTATAGCCCGCCCTTTGTGTAAAGCCGATCCGGTTTTGTTCTCTCTGTTTCATAGGCTGACCTCATTGATCCAGCGCAAATTCCCTGCGCTTCTGTTCTATCTCACTGTTGATCGTTTTTGCCGCTGCCTGCAGTGAATCACCGGCGAGCTTCCCGGAAAGCACCACATCGCGGAAGGCAAAATCCACATACCGATCCGTCAGATATCCGCCCGGCACCTGCGGGATCCCCTGCACGGTCTTCCACTGCTCTTTCAGCACGGCATAATTTTCATTCGTCCACGCCAACTGGTAGATCGCCTCCTGATTCGCCGTAGGATACCGCGCCGCCGTACCCATAATGCTCTCCAGCTGCTGCCCGAAGGTGATCTGCGCCGGAGCATCCGTCCACCACTTGAGGAATTCCCAAGCCGCTTCCGGGTCTTTCGACTGGCTCATCAGGATACAGCCGGTCACCGACCCCAGATCCGTCCGGTTTATCTTTCCGTCGGCCTGTACGGTTCCCGGCACGGGGGCAAAGCTCCACAGCCCGCTCAGCTCGGGAGCAAACACCGACAGCTGATTAAACAGCGTGTAGTCGAAAATACCGATCGGCGCGCTGCCGGAACGGAAGCGGTTCAAAAAATCCATCGACTGCTGCAGCTCATACTGCGTGTACAGGTCGGAGTGGAAGGTCAGCGCCTCTATCGCCTGATCGCTGTCCAGAAGCGAGCGTTTGGTATCGTCCGTATACAGCTGCCCGTTATGCTGCATCAGCAGGGAATAGAACACCGCGGTTGCGGAAGCGCCCGCTCCCGTTGCGTTGGGCATACCGAACTCCAGCTGATTCTTCTGCAAAACAGGCAGCAGGGCAATGACCTCATCCCAGGTATCGGGCAGGTTGGTGATTCCCAGATCCCGCAGAATATCCTTCCGATAGAACATCATCAGGAACGTCTGCGTTTCGGGCAGGGCATATACCATATCCTGAAAGGTCAGCGGCACCAGGGCGCTGGACGCAAACCGCCCGGCAATCTCCTCAAAGTCGGCAAATTCCCGCAAATTCTTCGCTGCGCCGCGAAACGCGTAGTTAGCCGCGTCGTTGGCGTTGAGCGACAGCGCGATATCCGGGCTCTGCCCCGCCAGCGTCGCGGGCAGCAGGGCTCCCATGGATACCAGCTTGAGGGACACGGAAATATTGTGCTCGGGCGTGAAAGAGTCGTCCGCCATGCTCTTGAGTATCTGCGCCTGATCACGGCCGCCCGTCATGCCGCTGCCGACCCAGACCGTGATCTGCTTCTCCGCCTCTCCGTAGTTCATATCATTGTAATCCACGATAAAGGAAGCCAGGAAATTCTCCACATGATAGGCAAGCGTCTCCCAAAAACCGGCGTTTGCCGCAGGAAGCTCTCCGCCCAGCGGAGTCACCATCAGATAATCCATCGCCAGCGGCTGGGACTTCATCGTGTTGATCCACGAGCCGAAAGCGTCCAGATCATTCTGATAAGCGGTCATCCGCTCCGCAATGCGGTTTATATTTTCCAGCATCATATCAAGCTGGGTATACAGCTGCACGAGGGTCTTGGTATCGGCAGATCCCGTGGTCTTTCCCGACTCCATTTTGGTGCAGAGCGCCTTCAGCGATCCGGAGATCGCCGCCATCTGCTCCAGCGTATCGGGAATCATGCTGTCGAATTTATAGTCCCGGTTCACATCGGGCGTCGGACCGGTCAGCACCAGAATATCCGTGTACACCTTATTGCAGGCGGTCAGCAGATCGGTGCATTCCGCCATGATCTCCGCCATATCTCCCAGCGTGTTCACCAGCGAGACCGTATGCCTGCCCGCTGTCAGATAGATCGGATACGCCCCCGCCTCATCGCCGAGAAGGGTCATATTCCACCCTCTGGCATACGGGAAACAAAAGGCGTTCAGCTCCCTGCAGGGAACCGCTCCGTCAACGAGGATCCGGCGATAGGTATTGGCGCCGCTGTTGAAATTCTGGCGCGTTTTTATGCCGATCTGATACAGCCCCGCCGTTTTCACCTCAAAGGCATAAGTAAAGCCGCTTCCCGCCTGTGTCCAGCCGGTCGTGCCGATCACATTGAGCTTGAGCACGGCGGCATCGCTCGGCTCCATGGCGGGAGACGAGCGCTCCGAGGACGGCATCATCATCGCATCCGTCTTGCTGTCGGGTCTCTCCGCCTGAATTTTTATCGGCTCCGCCTGCGGCGCCGTGTATCCGCTTTCCCGGCAGGCGCTGCGCACCTCCTCGGCCGTGGGAAGCTCCTGCGGGCAAAACAGGGTGATGCCGCCGATCGCCATCGGCTCCTGCACGGCGGAAAGCTGGAGGGTATGCTCGCCCTCGGTCAGATAGAAGGCAAAGGGTTCCGCTGTCAGACCGGAGGCATCGGTCACCTCCGTCGTCATCCACTCGGGCGACTCCACCTGCTGAGGGCGTAGGTCGTTGCCGTTGGGATCCTGCTGAATGGTCTCCCCGTTTTTCCCGACCTCATCTGTCCAGTTCCGGAAAAAGGTGACGTTTCTCGCTTCGTTAAACGGCAGCTGTCCGTCCAGACGCACCGTGCGGACGATCGACGTCCCTTTCCCTTCGACCGGGTAATACTCGACCCGCATACAATACAGCCCGGTCTGCGGCACAGAAAACCGCCAGACCGCCGCGCCGTCGTCCGGCGTGATCGCTGTCAGCCCCTCTTTTTGGGCATAGTTGTCCACCAGTTTGGCGGCAGATGCTTCGGTCACCAGCATGGTGTTGTCGATCTGCACGGTCACATCCGGATAAACGGCGTCCCGGTGCGCCTGCCGGTAGGCGGCATAGCTGTCCCCGTATTCCAGCGTGATCTCTGCCCCGGTCATCCGCATGGCCTCACCCAGAGGGGGAAGCTCCTCGGCAGCCGTATCCAAAGCAAACAGCGGCAAAGCAAAGACAACAGCCATCAGTCCGCAAAACACCCTGCGATATACTTTTTTCATAACGGTTCCTCCCCGGCCTTTCAAACAACAGATCAACCCACAACGCCCGTCCGCTCAATGCTCTCCGTGAAAAAGCGCTGCGTAAACAGATACAGAAGCAGCACAGGCAGGATCAACAGAAAGAAACGCGGCGTGCTTGTCATCGTGCTGAACATATCGCTCTGCTCCCCCAAAACGGAAAAGGACAGATCAAACAGCTTCTGACAGAGGATCGGCAGATCCGGCGCTAAAGTGCGCACATAATACCCGTCTGTCCACTGCCATACAAAGGAAAACAAAAACACCGCAATTAAGATGGGCTTTGCGCCGGGAAGCATGATGCGGTAAAAAGTCCTGAACACGCCGCAGCCGTCAATATATGCCGCTTCCTCCAGTACAGCCGGTGTGTTGCGGAAATACTGGCGGAGCATAAACACATACAGCCCGTTTTTAAACGCGACCGCCGTGGAGGAGAGCAGCACAAACGGCCACAGGGTATTGGTCAGATTCACCCATCCCTCCAGCTGACCCGTAAACTGGAAAAAACCGGGGAGGCTGAAATTGTAGAACCGCATATACATGGAGGTGAGCAAAAGCTGGGGAGGGATTGCCAGCGTGACCAGCGACAAACCGAAAAACAGGCTGTTCCCCCTGAATCTGAATCTCGCCAGGCCGTACGCCGTCAGCGTACACGACGCCATCTGCAGCACACTGGTCAAAACGGTAAAGCCGCAGGTCTTCAGCAGGGTGGGGAAATAGCCCGTCGCCCGCACGATCACCCGATAGTAATACAAAGACGGGTTCTTCGGAAAATACACCACCGAAGGGTCCAGCATGTCCGCACTGCTTTTCAGCGAGGTCATAAACCGCACAAACAGCGGATACAGGATCATAAAGATCAGTCCGCAGAACAGCAGCGTTCTCAACAGGGAGAGCAGCATGCCGATGAGCGCCTTTTTGCCGGTATATTTCCGCACCAGCCGACGCCCGCTCCGCGCCGCCGCGTTCTTCTGCACCGCTGCCGCTTCGTTGTCCGCCTGTTTCATCAATGCCTGCTCCCCCTTTTCGACCGCTTTTCGCCCTTATCCTCATAATACACAAACCGGGATATCAGGAAAATGATCACCGCCAGTATGGTCAGCACGACCGACAGATACATCACACCCATAGCCGCGCTGTCCGCGTATTGCAGATTCAGCGCCTTTTCGTAAATGGTGGTAATCGTCTGATTATCCATGCTCGCCAGAAGATCAATGGCTGTGTACACCGTGTTGACAAGGATCATCGGACTGACCATCGGCAGAGTGATCTTCCAGAAGGTCTCCCAGCCGGTAGCCCCGTCAATGCGGGACGCCTCATAGATCGAGGCGGACACCGTCTGCAGACCGGACAGAAAGATCAGGATCTGCACGCCCGCTTTCTGTGTCACCTCATACATACCGGTCACAATGCCGGATACCACATTCACAAAATTCCCCATCAGCGCATTGTTGCCGAACAGGGACAGGATGGACTCGGAGATGTTCTGCGACATCTGCACATTGCCCGTGCTGACTGCGCCGCTGAGCAGACTCTGCGCGTTGCTGATCAGCAGATCGCCCTGCCCGTCGACCGCCACGATACCGGAGGACACGATCACCGGCAGAAAAAACATCGCCCGCACGAATCCGCGGCCGCGGAATTTCTGATTAAGCAAAACGGCAATAAACAGGCTGAACAACACGATCGTCAGCAGCTCCAGCAGCAGACTTTTCAGGCTGTTAAACACACTGACCAGATATTCCGGCTCGTTGAGCAGCACATACTGAATATTTTCCAGCCCGGTAAAGGTGAAGTTCATGCCGTCGTGCTTCCGGGAAAACGCCATCATCACATAGAAGATCAGAGGCGACAGGAAAAAGAATACAAAGCCGATGAAAAAGGGGATCAAAAACAGATAGCCGCAAAGCTGTTTTTTGGTATCCAGCGATACGCCGCGTTGTTTACCGGTCATCCTGTTATCCCCCCTGCTTCTCAACGCGGAGATAGCCCGTTTTGGGAACGGTGACCCCCTCCGCCGTCTGTTCTTCTTCACTGTAATTGACATAGACCGTCACGCCGTTTCCGTATACCGTCTTACTGACATGCTCCGACAGGCGCGCATGGGCAACGATGGTTTCCGCCATACACCCCGACAGCGCCGCGTTCATCTCCCGGTAGACCTCCGCCGCCTTATCCAGCCACTGGGTATAGCACGCGCTGGTAATGCTGGTATATCCGGTATTTTTCAGCACGATGTTTTCCTCATACATCCACAGAAACGAGGGGATCGTGCCCGTCTCGATACACCGCAGCATCTGCTGCTTCAGATCCGAAGCCTGATTCAGCGGCTGACCGGCATACGGCACGACGCCGTGCAGCACGATCTGATAAAACGGGATCGTCTCATCCGTCGCATTCTGCCTGCTGCTCTCCGTGGTAAGGTCGTACACATATCCGGCGCTCTGCAGGGCGTAGAGGTTCGCCCCCTCTACGGCAAGCGTTCCCGTCTCATCCGCCAGCTTCTTCAGGGCTTCCGTAACGAGCCCTTTTGCCTTCTGGCGGTCAACAGGCGCGCCCTCGCGGTAATCCCCTCCCAGGCTGTAGCCCATGCTGCCGGCAGACACGCCCTGCACCTGCAGCTTTTTATAGGAGGACAGGAACGAGGAAATAAGCGTGTCATAGTAAGCGGGACTGACGATCGCACAATCGCCGGTATTTTGCGCCGGTGTGCTTATGCCGAACGAATTGACGATCCCGGTCTTATAGCTGATGATGTTCTCCAGCGTGCGGGCAGCCTGAGAACCGGCGGAAAACCCGCCGGTCAGGGTGCGCTTGGGCACGCTTTGAAAATCGCAGGAGGGAAACAGCCCGATGCGGTTCGCCTCCGCATACTCCGCTATCGCCGCAAACCCCTTTTTGCCGCCCGTTTCACGCATAAAGCGTACACGGTTCATCGCCGTGTGATAATACCCGCCGTTGCACCAGCCCTGCAGCTCCACGTCGAGATCCGTCACCTGCTTCTCCTTAAGCTGTCTGAGGATCTCCACCGCCTGCTCACCGCTGGTCAGGGACAGCGGCCGGTCCACCGGAATGCCCGCTGTATTTTTCCTGCCGTTCACCGCCTGAATCAGGCTGATGAACAGCGGCACTTCTTCACGGATCTCCCGCTTGTTCAGCAGCCCGTTGCTTAGCAGATAGGTGCGATACGCCGTGGCCATCCCCACATAATCAGCAGCTTCGCCGTGCAGGAAGCGGTAGCGGATCACGATATCACTGTCGGCGATCTTTTCCTGATAAAACAACCCCGTACTGGCGCTGAGCGCTTTGGTGGTGGATTTCTGCGTATAGCTCATACGGAAATCGGCGTACACGATATTTGTCGTGAAATTCTCGCTGCCGGTCTGTGCCGTCACCTCTGCCAGCGCGTCCCCCTGCTCAATGATCGCCAGAAACGCCTCATCGCCGTTTTTCATGCCGAAGACCGGCATATACACGTCGGGAGAAACCGCGGTATTCTTTTCCTCTGCCCCTGTGCCCGACGGCAGGGTATGCTCCTCCCCGTAGACCGGCGCCGAAAAGTTTGAGGTATTGGTCTTGGTATGATTGAGGTAGGTCAGCGCACCGCTGCCGTCCGGCAGAAAAATGTAGCCGTCCGCCTGCCTGTCGGCGGCGCCGAAAGCGGGCAATACGGTGATCTTCGTGAGCTGCAGCTCGGAATCCCGGAAAGCGATGCTGTCATTCGGCACGCGCACCACGAGATCCTCACCGTCCAGCACATACTCGACCGATACGGCGATCGACTGGTCGGACAGGATCGTTTCGGGCAGGCCGTTTTGGCGGACATATTCCTCATATTCCTCCTGCGTATAGCCCGCCTTTACCAGCAGCGTTTCGATCTTTTCCAGAAAAGAATCGGTCGCCAGCGGCCAGTTGCCGCCCGCGCTCGGACTGAGGATCGCCGAGCGCATCTGCGTAATATAGGCGCTTTTCGAGGTCAGGACCGGAAAGCGCTCGGCAAGCAGGAGGCGGTCCTCCTGCTCCAGCTCCTCCAGATCGACCAGAACGAAGTAATTTTTCAGCTCCTCCGCTTCGCTTTCCTCCAGTTGGGCAAGCAGCGCTTCAAAGCGCGCTTTTTCGACCAGCTGCGGAACAATATAGGCGCGCGGCTTTGTCCCCATGACAAAATTGACCCGGATGCCGTTGTCGATCCCGGAAAAGCTGTACTGATAATTGGTTACCGCATCGGAAAAGGAGTTCATCGTATCCATCGCATCGTTGATGTTGTATTCGACGGACAGCTGGGCATACACCCGTCTCGCCTCACCGAAAAAATCCTCCGCATACCGCTCCTGGGGATTGGAGAACCACTCAGCGCCCGTCTTTTTATTCTCCACCTTTATCTCGGCGGTGCCGCCGTGAATAGACAGGATCAGGGTATCGTTTTCCGCGACCTGCACAAAATCGGTATTGCTTTTGATAAAGGTATCGAGATCGCTTCCCTCCGCCTGATATTTTTCCGGAATGTCGCTGTTGTTGCCCAGCCTTTCCTGTTTGCTGCATCCGGAGGAGAGGGTCAGACACACCGCCGCCGACAGAAGCCACGCGATCAGTCTCAGGGCTTGCTTTTTCATTCTTTTGCCTCCGTTCACAGGTCAACGTCTGAACAGCTCAAAGTACGCAATTTTCGCAAAATTGAACATCTGCTGCAGCATGGTGAAAAACAGCAGGAACAGCACCAGGATCGCCGCCATACCCACGACGGCAATGATCATCGTCCCGATGGTCTTGGGCATGGTGAACTGATGCACCGTCATGATCCCGACCACGATCAGAAAACCCGCCCAGATCACGGATACCGCATCCAAAAGATAATAAAACGGCATTTCCTCCAGCACCAGAACATTGCTCATGATCACCATCGGTATATTCAGCAGGATCACCGGCGTCAAGGCGTAGGCGGTCGTAATGAAAATATCCGAAAACGTCCCCTCACCGTCCACCAGCGTGGTGATCGCCCAATTTGCAGCGCACCACAGGATAAACGGCAAAAGCACATACGTTATCTGCAGCAGCAGATTCATGCTCAGCGGGTCGCTGCTGTTTATGGCAAACCCCGTGAACTGACGGCGTACCGTGAGCATCACGATCAGACCCGCCAGCAAAAGCGCCGCAGAGCGGAGGTTGCCGCGCCGCTCTTTTTTCAGGTCCCAGAACCCCTTGAAAGGGTGAAAGATCACATAGCGGGCATAGCGCAGACCTTCCCACGTTTCCCGCCAACCGGCACTGCTTTTCCGCCCCATCATTCACCCCTCCTTGCCGCGCGGCGTTTCTTTCCCGCCTTTATCACGCCGAAAGCCGCGGCGGCTGCAGCCAGCACGGCCACGGCGGCAATAAAATACCTGTCGATCAGCTCTGCCCGATATTCCTTCATGGCAAGTGAAAAGCCCTCCTGATCGTTCGCTAATGTATAATACTGCATCGCCTTTTGATATTCGCTGCGGCGGTACAGCGAATCGGCGACCCCGTTGAGCACCAGCTCGGAAGAAGAGGTATACGCCATGGCGCGCTCCCAATACTCCCCCGCCAGGGCATATTCGCGGTTCTCATAAGCCGTCACGGCATTTGTCACCGACTGTCCGTATTCCGTCGGACGGTACACCGTAATGCGGCCGTTTTCGGCATCCAGCAGCAGATACCGTCCGTCAGCCGTCACGTCGACCGCCACCGGCTTTGCGGTCAGCCCGAATGCCTCCCCTTTTCCGCCGAACACATACATCAGCTCGCCGTCGCTGTTATAGGTAAACACCCGCCCCTCGTTGCTGTCCAGCACGGAATATATGCCAAAGGGGCGCACCGCCACATCCACGAGCTTGGAGATCACCGTCTGCCCGTTGGCACTCTTTTGCGGCAGATCGCCGACAAACGGCAGCTCTGAGTGACGCAGGATGTCATTTCCTCTCGGATTCAGGCGCTGCACAAACAGATTGGGGCGGATCGTGCGATCGCTGTCCAGCATCGAGACCACACCGTAAACAAATCCGTCCCCGTCTATGGCAAGGTTGGCATATTCGGTCGGAATGCTGACATGCGACGCCAGATAGCTGGTGAGATTCTCCAATCCGGAAAAGGACAGCACGCGCTTTAACGTCTGCGCAAAGGACTGGTCAGTTGTCACCGCGCCGTAAAACGACAGAAACGACCCGTCCGGCTCCAGTTCGATCATTCCCTGATTCACACCGGCGGCGACAATATACATGCGGTCATACCGGTCGACGGCAATTTTCTGCGGCACATAATCAGTCGCCTTGTCAAGCAGCTCGTTTTCCGGGCGGGAGACCGTCCGGATATGGGTGCCGTCCTCCCGCAGGATATAGATATTTTTGCTGCCGGAATCCGCCACGTAGACATACCCTTTCTCTGTCACGAATACGCCCGTGGGAGACCGGAAGGGAATGAGCGTCTCTCCGTCCCGCATGCCGTTCAGCTCCCGCTTTAAAGAAAGCTCCGGCGAAAGCACCAGAATGCGGTCATTGCCGGTATCCGCAATATAGACCTCGCCGTTCGGGGCGACAAACAGATCCGCGGGCGTCTCCAGCCCCTGTATGCCCCATGTCTCTCCCTCAAGCACCGTATACGGAATGTAGGCTTGCGGCTCATTCTTTTTTTCCTGTTTGTGGTCGTATATGTAGTTCTTATACGGATCCTCCGCAGACACGCCGATGCACCCGAACAGTACAACGAAAAGCGCCGCGGAAAGGACGGCAGAAATACGACGGATCAGTTCCTTCAAGATCCACTCACACTCCTAATACACGGTGCCGGACGCTTACCGCGCAGCAGCCAGGGGCGGCGTCTGCGCGGTAAGCACATCCGGAACAAACTTACGTCAACGGACCGTGGTCAGCTTTTTCAGCTCATTGTTGAAGCCTTTTTCCACGGCGTCCAGAGCCGCGCTCTGCGCCATATTGCCGTTGGCGATCTCATACACATATTTGCTGAACCAGCCGGTAGCCACGCCCTCATCGTTGATCCCGTACCGGATGTTCGTATCGGTTGCCTCGCCGACGTTTCCGAGATAGGGCACGATATTCTTATGGCTGCGGAAGCTGCCGTAGATCAGCTCGGCGATCTCCCGGTTCTGCTTCCCCATTTTGGCATTGAACGTAGCCGCATACCACTTATCCACATAGGATCGGGAGCTCTCCGCCCAGCCGCCGACAAAATTGCCCTCGGTCTCGCCGAAGATCGCATACAGAACCGTCGCCACTTCCTTCGGCTTTTTCACGCCTGCGGGAATCGAGGTGCCGCGCACGGACAGCGGGACCGCAAAGGAATAGCTGTCGCTTTTATTCCACTTGGGCAGCGGCAGCACGCCCATATTGTCCTTGACGCTCTGCTGCGTGTCGCTCGCGTTCATGCCGTACCAATAGTAGCCGTCGTTGAACGTCGCCACGGCAAACGCGGTCTGACCGTTCTTAAAGCTGTACAGCTTTTTCTCCATGTCGCCGTACAGGGCGTCGGCGACATTGCTGGGATTTCTGCCCAGCATTACCGTACCGGCTTTTACCAGGGAGGTATATTTATTCAGCACCTCCTGCGCCTTTGCGTTCCTGCCGTTGAAAAGAACGTTCATCTTGCTGTCGTATTTGAGCCAATCGGTACCGGCGGTGATCAGCATGGACTGGTACATCATCGCGCCGCCGTCCCAGCACGCCGTCATATCCGAACGGCTTTTGGCGCCGCGGTTGAACGCATCGCAGATCTTGGCAAATTCGTCCCACGTCCAGTTGCCGGACTTGTACAGCTGCCAGGGCGCGTTCGCATACTGGGGAGCAAATTCCTCAAGCAGCTTCTTATTGTAGACAACGACCGGCGCAAAGGTCATCTCTCCGCCGCCGTCATCCACCATAAACGCATAATAGGCGCCGTCGACCATACACGCCGTACCCCATGCGGGAAAGCAGGACTCATTGGATTCGAAATCAATGGCTTTCAGTATGCTCAGATTCTGCAGCAGACCGGCGCGGTACCGGGAATAGAAGGAGCCCTGATCCTGCACCAGAATATCCGCCATGGGCCGTCCCGCCAGCATGGAGTTGAGCAGACGGGTATCGCCGTTGCTCTCCATATCGCACTTGACGATCTCGATCTTGCAGTTGTACTTCTTTTCCACCATGGCAAAGCCCTTGAGTGCTTTTGCCCACTCCGGATCGCTGGAGCTGGTGTTTGTCTGGGACAGCACCTGGAATTTGATGGTCCTTCCTTTCAGATCGGAGACCTTGCCGGACAGATCGACCTTGTCGATATCCTTCCGGGTGGCTGCCGTTACGCCGGGCAGGGTCACTGCGGGCTTGGATGCCGTCGTCGCCGGCTTGCGGGTGATCACAGTTCCCGTCGTACCGCCGGTCACGCTGCCGGTGGTCGATCCGTCGGGAAGCACGGTGGGCGCAGCGGGATCCTCCGGTACGGATTCGCTTGCCTCCGCAGAAGCGGACGAATTTTCAGAGTCCTCCGGCGCGGATCCTGCCGGTTTTTCCGAACACGCCGTCAGGAATGCGAGCACCAGTGACAGCGTCAAAAGCCATGCCCACACTTTTTGAACTTTCATATACTTCTCCTTATATGATAAAGTAGTGGTTTTCAGCGTTTTCCCGGGACGCGGGCGGCACAAAAGCGGCGGGACGCCTGATTCTCATCGGTCCGTCTGCCCCCGGTATCAACAGGAAGGGGCGTAGTGCGGCAATTGGCCTTGCGACACTACGCCTCTTCGGGAACGATTACCGCTGTACGCTGCGTTTTCGGGAAACAAACAGAACCGCCAGGGAGAACGCCGCAGAGAGCGCCAGCAGAACAAAGGCTGTCACGCTGACCGTCTCGCCGGTATCCGGATTTTGGGAGTTGTCCTCAGAGTCGGTGCCGCCGTCGGAAACGGTGTTGTCGCCGGAGCCGGCGTCACTGTCGGAGCCGGCGTTATCATCGGAGCTTTCGCTGCCGATGCTGGCTTCCGCTTCGTCCATTGCCGCCTGCAGAGCCGCGATCATCGCGTCGATCTCCTCCTGGGTAAACTCATCCTGATCGAGCAGAGCCTCCGCCGCTGCCAGAGTATCGCTCAGCTTTTTCGCCGCAGCCGCGGAATAATCGCCCTCCATGCTGCCCGCCTTGCCCACCAGGGTGCGCAGAGCGGCGGCATTCGGGTTGACGGTGAAGGTGAAGTCCGCATAGGTCTCCGGATCCGCAGCCAGCGCCGCGCGCACCACCACGGTGGTACCCTTGGTCGCCGTCACATATACGCTCTGCAAAGCCGCCGTCTTCTGCTCCTCTGCGGACAGCTCCTCCGCAGGCTCGATCTTTGCCTCGCCGCTCTGCACGGTCCACACAACCGTCTTGTCGGCGAACTTGTCGCTGATATGGGCGTTGAGCAGCGCCTTGCGGCCGTTGAGCACGGTCGCCGCAGCGGCAGCCTCCGAACCGGCTTCATAGGTTATGTAAAAATCGGGGGTGATGTACTTCGTCAGCGAGAGGTTATCAAAAGCCAGCTGATACTCAACCCTGCCGTCGCCGCAGAAGATCCAGCGGTGATCGCCTTCGAGATCGCTTTCCTTGACCTCCCACGTCCACTCAAGCGTCGCCCAGCCGCCGGAATCCTGATCGAACCAATAGTCGCCGAGCGTGTAGCCGTAGTTGCCGTAGTCATTTACGATAAAGGAGTTGGCATCCTGTGCGCCGTCGGAACGGATGCGGAAACGGGACTGGGGCTGCACATCGGCGGTCAGCCCATCCTTGATCAGGCTGTACTGAACTCTCAGCGTGTACATACCGGCGCCCGCCTTCTTGACCAGCGGATAGATGTCATAGGCGGGAGAATACCACTCACCCCCGCTGCGATTCCGCATGACAACGGACTGGCTGCTGCCGTCCGCGCCGTGGGCGGTGTCCAGTTCGACGGAACCGTTGACGCCGCCGGTGAAGCCGAACCAGCCGGAATCGCTCAGATCGGTGATCCCCTCCAGAGTGGAATCCGCCTCGGGGATCAGATTGCCGCCGTCGTATTCATAGTCGGAATCGTCCTCCTCTTTGATCAGGGACACGTCGTCGATCCAGATATTGGCGCTCTCCGGAATGTCGCAGACCGTCGGCTCCCACGAAGTGCCCTTCGCCAGATCCTCAGCGGTGACGACAAAGGTCATTTTGCATTTCGTCCATGTGTCCTTCACAAGCGGCGTCTGCACGGCAAGACCGCAATTCTGGTTGCCGCCCTCCTCAAAGCGCTCGGAAACAAACGAGGGATTCTCTTCATTCTTTGTAACGCCGTTAATGCGCAGAACATAGCTGTGATAGGGGGCATCGGTGTCCGACCGGACCCACGCCGTCAGCGTATAGGTCGCGGCGCCGTTTTCCCGGATAAAGGGCAGAATATCCTTGGTGGGCGAGGTCCACGCAAAGGACCGGTTATAGGTTTTCAGCGAATGGGAGCCGGAATGCGCCACGGCGGTATCAATTTCCATCTGCAGATCGCCGCCGAATTTCGTCCAGCCGGGAACCTCGGTGCTTTCCTCAAAGTCATACCGATAGGTCAGCTTATTCTTGACGATCGCAAGATCGTCGATCCACATGGTGTAGTTGTTGACGCTGTTCGCGGGGCACAGCGCCCAGTTGGCGCTCTCCGCCGCGATATCCTCCGCAGTCACGTTGACGGTAAAAGCGTACTCTGTCCAGGTATTGGCGGCGATCACCGCCTCGCCCGTGATGTAGTTGCCGTCATTTTCGTTGGCAAAGCTCACGGTCGAACCGTTGGTGCGGATCCGGATCTGGTTGTTGCCCGCCGTCTCGGCATAGCGCCACAGGCGGATGGTGTACTCACCGGCGCCGCCCGCCTTGATAACGGGATAGATATTCAGCTGCGGAGAATCCCATGCCTCGGTCGCCGAGGCTTTCAGGGAGTTTGTGCCGCCGTGCGCCTTTTGGCTGTCGATCGACAGAGCCGCCTGCCAGATGGCGCTCCAGCCGGTAGCAGAGGCATCGGACACGCCCTCAAATGTGGTGTCGACCGTCCACTGATCCTCCGCTGCGGCGGCAAACAGACCGACGCCCAGAATGCTCAGCAGCACCGCAGCTATCGACAGCACGCTGAGACCGACCTTGAAACACTTACTGTTTTTCATTGTTTTACCCTTCTTTCCGAAAAATGGGGGAACCTGCTTTGAGCCGCTTTTTACCGGCTCTGCTCAACCCATGGGTACCACGCTCCTCTCGCTGACGCGCCAATAAAACAACCGGATCCGTTTTACCAAACGGTCTGTTTACAAGGCGGCAGAGTCTCTGTACTTCTTGGGCGTTACACCGTACGCCTTGAGAAATTTATCGTGAAAGCTGGCGGAAGTGGGAAAGCCTACCTTCTCTGCAACGGTGCGTATACTGTAATCGGTATCCAGCAGCAGATGCTCTGCGTAATTCAACCGGACAATGGTAATATACTCCTTCGGCGGAAACCCGGTCACTCTCTTGAACGCCACCCGGAAATTCGACAGGCTCATATTGCATTCCCGCGCCAGCTCCTCCACACGCATGCTTGCCGCACCGTCGCTGTGTACGCGCTGATTGATCTTTTCCACAATCTCCACGATGCCGTGTATATACTCGTTTTTCCCCTTGGAGGCTCTGGCGACAGCCTGTTCGACCTCCAGATCCGCCATATACAAAAGCAGCTCATACAGCAGCGTGGCGCACAGCTCCTTTTTGTGACGGCTCGCCCGGACGACCGCTTTATCCAGGCGTGTCACAATGCCGTACATCTCCGGGTGCTCTTCCTTTTTGAACAGACCGAAAGCCTTGATCTCCTCCGAAAGCAGCCTCCTGAGCGCCATAATGTTCGAAAATTCCGTCTGTAAAAACAGTTTGTACGGCTCGACATACAGATAGCTCCAAACGCACTGCTCTTTCTCGTCTGCTACCGAATAATGCGGCTGATACGGGAACACCACCTGAATGTCGCCCGGCTCAAAGCGGTAGACATGCTTATCCAGATAAAACGAGCCGGTTCCGCTCAGGCAGAGCGCAATTTCTATACAATTGTGAAAGTGTAATCGGTTCACCTTGGTGTCGCATAGCGTCCAGACGTTCCGGCAGATCGCATCCGTGCCGTCGCTGCCGGGAGAGCAAAAGCCGCTGAAATAGGACGGCAGGCTTTCATTGACCAACTCGTGTTCCATCAATTTTATTCCCACTTTCGAAACTTCTTTTGTTTCCGTCAAACACCGACGCTCACATCCGGCCTCTGCCGTCGGCAGGCAGCCGGGATCCGCCGCCCTGCGCGCTTTACGTCCCGCAGCTCCCCGGGCACCGACAAAGCAGCCAAGGCAAAGAAATGAATAAAACCGAGAAAACCTCTTGCTGAAATTTTATCATATTCACCAGCCAAATAACAATCCACTTTTCGTTCAAAAAAGCACAGAAAACGCCGTAATGTGCGTGATCAAAATCAGTACATACTCAGTATGGTAATGGCGGGTCATGATCCGCATACCAAAAAACGGAAGAAGGCCGGGATCTTCGGGCAAAACAAAAAAGCGCCGTAAGGCTACGGCGCTTTTTGCTTTGTATCGTTATTCTCCGCTGCCTTAAGTCAGGCGGCTTTATTTCAGACAGTAAACGGCAGCGGCGTCCTCCCGGATACGGGCGGATGATACATGCCGGATCCAGTCCTTTATTTTTCGAAAGGTGCGCTCCCGCTCCCTTCCTGCCATATCCGGGAGCCAAAGACGGCAGATGTGCAGCCCGTCATCGGTTTTCCCGAATTTTTCTATTCTGAGAAACGAAAACGGGTTGGCGATCCCGCAGGGAGAGATCGGCCGCACGTCTCCCGTATAGGGCAGGGCATCCGTATTCCGATGCGCGATCAGCGCGATCTGCACCTCGTCCTCCCCGTCGGGAGCGCCGCACTCCTGCTCATCCGTCTGCAAAAGATAGATCGAGCAGGCACACTCCCGCAGGATAAACGCATACAGCTCCGCTTCCTTTTCACCGGAAATCAGAACATAGACCTGTCTTGCCGCAACGCGCATATTTTCTCCTCACTTTCACCCAAGCAGTGGCAAAAGCTCTGTCAGCGCAGCAATGCGCATTACCCCCGGCGGGTCGGCGTGCTGTCCGTGCACATCGATATACACCGGGCGCATACCGCCGTTTTGCGCGCCCTGTATGTCGTTGACCGGGTGATCGCCGACATACAGGCAGGCATGGGGCGGAACGCCGAGACGGGCGGCGGCACGGCGAAACAGTTCGCCGTCCGGCTTGTGGACCCCCTCATCGCCCGAAACGACCACGAGATCGACGAGCGGACGCAGCCCGGACACGTCAACCTTACGGTTTTGCATCTGAGAGTTACCGTTGGTGATGATACCGAGGCGCAGCCCACGGCGGCGCAGCTCGGTCAGCACAGTGACAGTGTCGGGAAACAGCGCGACATAATCGGGAAAGCGCCGCCGCGCAATTGCCGTCAGTGTGTCGGCATCGACACCGTCGGGCCAGTCCCACTCCCGCAGAAACGGAGCAAAATAGCTCTCATAGCTCCTGATATACCCACCGTTGTTCTCGCACATCATGCGGTGAGCGCGCTCATGGCGCACACTGTCATCCCAGTCAGGAAAATACCGCATGAGCAAGGCATAGGCGAACCGCTCAAAGGCGATGCGGCGGTCGTGCAGCGTATCGTCAAAGTCGAATAACACCGCACGGACAGCGGAATCGGACGGATCACCGGACAGCAGCTGCCGCGCCTGCTCGCCGTTTTGGTGGACGGCGGCACTCAGCTCCTCGAGCGAATCAAATGACTGCTCGGGGCGCAGAAAAAACAGCGGCGAGACCGAAATGCTCTTGCCGTAGAGATCCTCATTGACGTCCGGCAGCCACGTCTCCGCAAGTGGCGCGGCGGCGGTGTGCACCGTCGGGCGAATGCCGATATTTGTCACGCCGAACGTGGTCTGACCGTCCACCAGCACCGCCGAGGCATAGACTCCGCGCCGCGGCAGCGGACGGTCAGCGGGAAACGACTGGTTGAGCGTCGGAAAGCCGAGCCGCCGCCCGAGCTGAAACCCGTGTTCGACCGGCGCAGTCAGCGTATAAGGGTAGCCAAGCAGGCGCGCCGCCTCCTGCATCTCCCCCGCCGCGATGGCATCGCGGATGCGGGAGGAGCTGACCGGCGCCCCGTCAGCCATAACGGCGGGCACAGCCGTAACGGCGATGCCCCGCTCGGCACAGAGCGTGCGCAGTGTCTCCACGTCGCCGGCGCGATCCTTGCCGAAGCGGTAGTTAAACCCGCAGCAGACGGCGCACGCGCCGAGCAGACGGCACAATACGATATCGACAAACTGCTGCGGCGTCAATTCGCGCAGCAGGGACAGATCAGCGCGGATGAGATCGTCGATCCCGATCTGCGCGAGCTTCTGCTCCTCCTCCTCTGCCGAAAGCAGCGGAGCCGCCGCCTTCGGCACATGGGTGATCGTCAGCACCGCCGCGCGCTCATCGCCGTCCAGCGTGTGGGACAGCACGGCACGATGGCCGATATGCAGACCGTCAAACACGCCGAGCGCGACCCGCCGCCTGGCAGCGGGCAACGGACGGAACAGAGACTCCAATGTATAAATAGGCAAGGGCGATCCTCCCCCTTTTTACGGAAACAGTCTGCCGACAGTCAGCGAGCCGTCAGCAGGAACTCCAAGCCCCAAAAAGTGCCGGTCGGGCGCATAGACCCGCACGGTACCGGCAACGGGCTGATGCAGACGGGTCAGCTCCAGCGCGCCGCCGTTGGCAAACCGGCGCGCCTGCTTTTCGGTAACGATCACCGCCGCATAGCCCGAAAACAGCGTCTCTGTCGGGATCAGGCGGGCAGTGAGCGCCCCCTCCTCCGCCAGCGCGCGCGCCCGGTCAAGCGTCAGGCAGTCGCCGAGCGTAAAGCCCGCCGCTTCGGTGCGCCGCAGCGCCGTCATGACGGCGGAGGTGCCGAGTGCGCGCGCCAGATCGTCGCAGAGCGAACGGATATAGGTGCCCTTTGAACAGGCACAGTCAATGGTTGCCTCGCGGGTCGACGGGTCAAAATTCAGCAGCGTCAGCGTGTGTATCGTGACCGGCCGGGCGGGACGCTCCACCTCGATGCCGCGGCGCGCCAGCTCATACAGCCGCACCCCGTTTTGGCGCAGCGCCGAGGTCATCGGCGGGGTCTGCATGATCTCCCCGCGAAACGCGGGCAGCGCCGCCAAAATCGCCTCGCGGGTCGGCACGGGACCGCCGGTCTCGGTGACATGCCCCCAGATATCCAGCGTATCGCTTTTAAGCCCGAAACGGAGCGTGGCGGTATAGCGCTTATCATGCACCGGCAGCCAGTCGAGTGCACGGGTGGCGTTCCCCACCAAAACAGGAAGCACGCCGGTCGCCATCGGATCCAGCGTACCGGCGTGTCCTACCTTTTTCTCCTGACAAAGCCGACGCAGCACGGCGCAGCAGGAAAACGACGTCATGTCGGCGGGCTTGTCCAGACATAAGATACCGTTCATGCCGTAATCTCCGGCAGCTCGGCGGCAATGGCGGACAGCACGGTGTCGACAGCCTCCTGCGCGCTGCCGCTGACCGTGCACCCGGCGGCACAGACATGCCCGCCGCCGCCGAGGCGCGCACAGATTTTGGACGCGTCGGCATGGGTACCGGTACGCAGGCTGACCTTATACCGGCCGTCCTCCTTTTCCCGCATGGTCACGCCGACCCAGACGCCCTCGATCTGACGGGGCAGCGGCGCGAGTCCCTCAAGGTCGCCCTCGGCGGCGCCTGCGTCGCTGATCATCTTCAGGGTAATGGTCATCACGGCGCAGCGGTCGCCGAAGGCAAAGCGGATACCGGCAAGCGCCTGCCGCTCGATCTCCAGACGGGCGCGGGATTTCATATCAAACATCTCGCGGTTGATCGCATCCGCCGGTGCGCCGCACTCCATCAGCCGCGCCGCCATAAGATGGGTCTTCGGCGTGGTGTTGGAATATTTGAAGCAGCCGGTGTCGGTGGCGATACCGGTATACAGGCATGCCGCCATATCGGCATCCACCGGCACGCCGAGCGCGTCGATCACTTCAAGCACCGCCATAGCTGCCGCGCCGTAATCGCTGCGCAGCAGCAGATGCCCGGCATAGCCGGTCTGGCTCGGGTGATGGTCGATGGCAAGCGCAACGGACGCGGCAAGCGGCGCATAGCTGCCGAGCAGCTGGGGATCCGCCACGTCCACGGCGCAGAGAAACGCCGGTTCGAAATCCTGCTCCGGCAGGAGCATATACCCGTATTTTTCGGGGATCGGGTCGGCGCAGAGCACCTGCGCCCGCTTGCCGAGCGCCCGCAGCGCCCGGCAGAGACCGAAGCCGCAGCCGAGCGTATCCCCGTCGGGGAAGGTGTGGGTCAGAATGTGGATATCCTCGGCATCGCGCAGCAGCTGCGCCGCGCCCGCCGCGTCGACCGGTCGGCTCATTCCTGCTCCTCCGTTTCCGGTGCCGCGGCTTCGCGGTCGGCACGCTCCTTTTCCAGCTGTGCCAGCGTGCGTGCAATATCGACGCTGTACGCAATGGAATCGTCCGCGACAAAGCGCAGCTCCGGCGCATGGCGCAGATGCTTTAAGCGGCGCCCCAGCTCGGTGCGCATATAGCCCGCAGCGGAGCGCAGCCCCAAAACGGCTTGTTTAGCCGCCTCCATACCGTCCATGGAGCTGATATACACGGTGGCATAGGAGAGGTCGTTGGTGACATCCGCCCGCACAATGCTGACCAGACCCGTCACCCGCGGATCCTTCACAGTACGCAGGATGGCGGTCAGTTCGCGGGCAATGTCCTCGCTGACACGGTTCATACGGTGACTCGCCATAGCAGCCTCCTTTTCGTCACAGAGGAGATCAGTCGCGATACTCCTCGATCACATACGTTTCATAAATATCGCCCTCGCGGATGTCGGTGAAGCGCTCCAGACCGATACCGCACTCATAGCCCTGGGCGACCTCCTTGACGTCGTCCTTAAAGCGGCGCAGGGAGATCATCTTGTCGTCGCCGACAATGATGCCCTCGCGGACAATGCGCAGCAGGTCGTTGCGGTACACCTTGCCGTCGAGGATATAGCAGCCGGCGATGGTGCCGACGCCGGTGATCTTGTAGACCTGGCGCACCTCGGCACGGCCGTGCAGCACCTCGCGGGTCTTCGGCGCGAGCATACCCTTCATGGCGTCGCCGATCTCCTCGATGCAGTCGTAAATAATGCGGTACATCCGCATATCCACGTTGTCACGCTCCGCCGCCGCCTCGGCGAGCGGATCGGGACGGACGTTGAAGCCGACGATAATGGCGTTGGACGCGCTTGCGAGCATGACGTCGTTTTCGGTAACAGCGCCGACCGCGCCATGGATCACGCGCACGCGCACCTCGTCGTTGGACAGCTTTTCGAGCGACTGGCGCACCGCCTCGACCGAGCCCTGCACATCGGCTTTGACGATGAGCTTCAGCTCCTTCATCTCGCCCTGCTGCATCTGATCAAACAGGTTGTCGAGCGTGACCTTCTGATACTGGGCAAACTGCTCCTCTTTAGCGGCGGTCTTGCGCTGCTCGACCAGCTCACGGGCAAGCCGCTCATCGGTCACGGCGTTGACGATATCGCCGGAGGCGGGAACCTCGTCGAGACCCATGATCTCCACCGGGACGGAGGGACCCGCCTCGGTGAGCTTGCGGCCGTTTTCATCGGTCATGGCGCGCACGCGACCGACCGACTGACCCGCGACGATCACATCGCCGGAGTGCAGCGTGCCGTTTTGCACCAGAACGGTGGCAATGGGGCCGCGTCCCTTATCCAGGCGCGCCTCAATGACGATGCCCTTGGCGGCACGGTCGGGGTTCGCGCGTAGCTCTTTCATCTCCGCGACGAGCAGCACGGTCTCGAGCAGCTTGTCAAGTCCCTCGCCCGTGTGGGCAGAAACCGGCACGCAGATCACGTCGCCGCCCCACTCCTCGGGCACCAGCTCATACTCGGTGAGCTGCTGCATCACGCGGTCGGGGTTAGCTTCGGGCTTATCCATCTTGTTGATGGCGACAATGATGGACACACCGGCGGCTTTCGCGTGGTTGATTGCCTCCACGGTCTGGGGCATGATGCCGTCGTCCGCCGCGACGACCAGGATCGCGATATCCGTCGCCTGCGCGCCGCGCGCCCGCATGGCGGTAAACGCCGCGTGGCCCGGGGTGTCCAGGAACGTGACATACTGACCGCCCACATTGACGCGGTAGGCGCCGATATGCTGGGTGATGCCGCCCGCCTCACCCGCCGTGACCTGCGTCTTGCGGATGGCGTCGAGGATGGAGGTCTTGCCGTGGTCGACGTGACCCATGACCACCACGACGGGGTCGCGGGGCTGCAGGTTCTCGTCGGTATCGGTGCTGTCGTCGATGATGCGCTCCTCGATGGTCACGACCACCTCATGCTCGACCTTGACGTGGAATTCCTCCGCCACGAGATAGGCGGTGTCGAAGTCGATCTCCTGATTGACGGTCGCCATCACGCCGAGCATAAACAGCTTCTTGATGACCTCGGCGGCGGTAGCTTTCATGCGGGACGCCAGCTCGCCGACCGTGATGGTGTCGCCGACCGTAATGGTCATGTGCTTCGCCTTGCGCTCCTGCTGGATGCGCTTTAAGCGCTCCGCCTCCGTCTCGCGGCGGCGTTGCGGACGGCGGTTCTGCTTCGAGCGCTGATTGAGCTTCTGCTTCTGCACGGCGCCGCCGTCGCCGCGGACACGGTTGGAGGTCTGCGCCAGCACGTCAAATTTCTCATCGTATTTGTTGCCGACATTGTTCTGCGTGCGCAGCTCGACCGTGCGGCGCTCCACCGGCGCCTTCGGCTGTACGGGATTCTTCGGCTTATCCGCCTTCGCCGGGCGGTTTTGCGGCTGCGGCTGTGCGGCGGGCGCCTTGGCAGCCGAGGCAGCGGAGGCGGCAGGCTTCCCGTCCGCCTTTGCGGCGGGCGCGGGAGCAGCTTCGGCAGGTGCCGGAGCTGCCGCGGGCTGGTTCTCCGCCGCGGGCGCTGCAGCCGGAGCCTTCTTGGCGGGCTTCTCATTCTGCAGGGCGAAATAGGCGTCGAAATTCTCGAGCGCCGTCTCCTGCGTCAGCGTCTCAAAAATGAGATCCAGCTCATCCTCCTCGAGCGCCGTCATGCTTTTGACCTGCTTGCCCATTTTCTCGTCCAGCAGGGCAATGATGCGTTTGCCGGGAATGTCAAAATCCTTCGCGACATTGGAAACGCGGTATTTAATCATCATAGGTTGTTTCCTCCTCTGGTTGTTCGGTAGTCAGCGCCGTAAGCCTCGCGGCAAAGCCGTCGTCATCGGTAACGGCAAGCCCGACGGGGCGGTGCAGACCGAGCGCATGCCCGAGCTGCTCCTTTGTCAGCGGCAGAGTGAGCGCCCGCACGGGCGTCCGGCGCACGGCATAGCGCCATTCCTTGTCTGTTTTCGGAGAGATATCGGCGGCACACAGCACGAGCTTTGCCTGTCCCGCCGTGACGGCGTCAACCGTGGCGTCAAAGCCGCACTGCAGATGGCCGGAGCGTCGGGCAATACCCAAAAGCCCCGAGATCCTGTCATTCATCGCTTTGCCATTCCTCCTCCAGACGGTCATAGATCTCCGCGGGGACGGCACAGGAAAAGGTGCGCTCCAGCCGGTGCGCCTTGCGGGCTGCCCGCAGGCAGTCAAGGCTCGGACAGAGATAGGCGCCGCGCCCGGGCTTGCGGCCGACCTTGTCCAGAGAGATCTCTCCCTCCGGACTGCGGACGATACGGATCAGCTCACGCTTTTCCTTCATTTCCCCGCAGCCGATGCATTTGCGCAGCGGTATCTTCTTTTTTTGAACCATGGCAGGCATCCTCTCCTTTCCGCCGTTGCCGGAATGTGCGGTTTATTCGCCGTAGAAGCCGCTTTCCGGCCGGATATCGATCTTCCAGCCGGTGAGCTTGGCGGCGAGACGGGCGTTTTGCCCTTTGTTACCGATCGCCAGAGAAAGCTGGGCATCCGGAACCGTGACCTGGCACGCTTTCGCGCCGTCGGGATCCACCTCCACGCTCAGCACCTTGGCGGGAGAGAGCGCGGCGGCAATAAACGCGGCGGGATCGTCGCTGTATTCCACCACGTCGATCTTCTCGCCGCCCAGCTCCTCGACGATACCATTGACACGGGTACCGCGCGGACCGATGCAGGCGCCGACGGCGTCCACATTCTTATCCTTAGACAGCACGGCGAGCTTGGTGCGCGAGCCGGCCTCGCGGGAGACGGATTTGATCTCCACGGTGCCGTTGAAGATTTCGGGCACCTCCATCTCAAACAGGCGCTTGACAAGGCCGGGGTGGGTGCGGGAGATCAGCGCGCGCGGACCGCGTTCGCCCTCCTTGACATCCACCACATACACCTTCACGCGGTCGCCCTCGTGCAGCGTTTCACCGGGCAGCTGTTCGCTCTTGGCGAGCACGCTCTCAGACTTGCCGATCTCGACGGTGGCGGCACCGGTGAGCGGATCGACCCGCAGCACGCGGGCGGTGATCAGCTCCTGATTGCGGCGCTTGAATTCCTCAAACTGCATTCCGCGCTCCGCCTCGCGGATACCCTGGCGGATGACGTGCTTCGCCGTCTGGGCGGCAATGCGGCCAAACTGCTTGGTCTCCAGTTCAATGTCCACAAACTCGCCGACGCGGGCGTTTTTATTATAGCGCAGCGCCTCATCAAGCAGCAGCTCGCTGTCCGGCTGTGTGATCTCCTCGACCACATTCTTGCGCAGCGCCACACGAAACTCGCCGGTCGCGGGATCCATGCGGACGATGACATTTTCCTCCTCGCCGCCGTAATCCTTTTTCACGGCAATGACGATCGCGGCGCGGATCTTGTCCAGCAGGTATTCCGCGGGGATCCCCTTTTCCTTTTCCAGCAGCTTCAGAGCTTCAAAAAACTCTGCGGTGTCTTTATTTGTCATGATGTACCTCCCTGCCGCAAAGCGGCGTATTATCGGTAATTATTGTGCGGAATCGTCCGATTCCTCCAAGCCGTCCGCATCGTCCAGCACATGGACGTGGGCGACCTCTTTTTTGCGGAATGTACGCAAAGTGCCGTCCTCTTCCTCAATCACGATCTCCCCGTCGCCGTAGCGGCGAAGATACCCGGCAAACTCGCGTTCGCCGTCCTGCGGCCGGATCAGTGAAACGACGACCGGCCAATCGAGATAGGCTTCAAAATGCGCCGGACGGATCAGCTCCCGTTCAATTCCGGGAGACATGACCTCCAGGCAGTAGGTCTGTGCGATCGGATCCGCCTCATCGAGCAGCGGACTGAGCCGCCGGGACAGCGCGGCGCAGTCGTCAATACCGACGCCGCCCTCCTTGTCAATCACATAGCGCAGATACCAGCCCGCGCCCTCTTTTTCGAACCGCACATCCCAAAGCGACAGCCCCAGCTCGGCAGCCACCGGCTCCGCCAGAGCGCGGCAGACGTCGACGGTGCGTCCGTTTTCCATACACTTCCCCGCTTTCCCGGATAATAAACATAAAAGAGCGGGTCGCCCCACTCCTTTATCATCCTCAATATCATACTGTACATATAGTATACACGCCTTTACCGGAAAATGCAAGCGTTTTTTGAAAAAACCCGTATCCTGGCTGTAAAAAAGACCTTTGGCAGCAGTTTTGCCCCGCATCCGGCTTTTGACACCTCCCCCAAAAAGAAGTGCTGCACCGCGCTGTCCCGGTAAAAACCGACGTGCCGGAATTTTTTGCACTTGCCTATTGACAAACCGGCGGCTTTGTGCTAGAATGGACGAGCGCTGAAAAATGCGGCTTTAGCTCATCTGGTAGAGCGCCACCTTGCCAAGGTGGAGGTAGCGAGTTCGAGCCTCGTAAGCCGCTCCACAAAAAGCACTTCGCCAAAAGGCGAAGTGCTTTTTTACGATTCAGGGCGCATTTGGATGAGTCTGGTATTTCGGCAAAGGAAAAGGAAACTGCTATGAAACTGCAAAAAAAGAATCTGATCACCGTCAGCATCATGCTGTTTGCCCTCTTTTTCGGGGCGGGCAACCTGATTTTTCCGCCGTTTTTGGGACAAAACGCGGGTTCGCACACGCTTCCCGCCATGGCGGGCTTTCTGGCGACGGCGGTGATCCTGCCCGTGCTCGGCGTGATGGTCGTCGCGAAGTTTGACGGGCTTGACCGTCTCGGTCAACAGGTGGGCAGGCATTTCTCCCTTGTATTCACTCTGCTGATCTACCTCTCCATCGGTCCCGGGCTGGGCATTCCCCGTGCCGCCTCGGTGCCGTTTGAAATGGCGGTGGCGCCCTATCTGCCGCAAAATGCCGACAAGCGGCTCTTCATGGCGATCTACTCGCTGCTTTTCTTCCTGATTGCCCTGTGGCTGTGCCTGAATCCGGGCAAGCTGGTGGACCGCATCGGCCGCGGGCTGACCCCGGCGCTGCTCTTTCTGCTCGTGCTGCTGTTTTTCTGCTTTCTGTTCCGCGGCAAGGTGCAGATCGCCCCGGCGCAGGAGGCATACCGGCAGCTGCCGTTTCTCAAAGGCTTCACCGAGGGCTATAACACCATGGACACCATCGCCGCGCTGAATTTCGGTCTGGTCATCTCCACCGCGCTCGGCGGCTTCGGCGTGCAGGAAAAGCGGGACAAAATGCACTATACCCTGTCGGCGGGCATTGCCGCCGGTGTGATTCTCGCACTCGTATATGCCATGCTGTCCTATATGGGCATGTGCAGCTCCGGCGTCTATGCCATTCAGGAAAACGGCGCGTGGACGCTGCGCTGCATCGTTTATCAGCTGTTCGGCGCACCCGGTGCCGTGCTGTTGGCTGCCATTTTCTCGCTGGCCTGCCTGACCACCTGCGTCGGCCTGATCAACTCCATCTCCCAGTATTTCTCCACGCTTTTCCGTAAAATCTCCTACCGCGCGTGGGTGTACATCATCACCTTTTTCTCCTTTTTGATCTGCAATCTGGGGCTGACCGCCATTCTGAGCATCTCCATCCCCATTTTAAACGCCGTCTATCCGGTATCTATCGTACTGATCCTCTTGGGACTCAGCCACGCGCTCTGGAAAAACAACCGTTTTGTCTATCCGCTGACAGTGGTGGGAACAGCGGTGGTCAGCGTGCTCTACGCCCTCAGCGAAGCGCATGTCCCGCTCGGCGGCATAGAGAGCCTGCTCCATATGCTGCCGCTGTATGCGATGGGCTTCGGCTGGCTCTGCGTTGCCGCCGCCATGCTGCTGCTCAGTCTGCTTCTCCACCTCCTGTTCGGGCGCAGGAAGCCAGACGCCGAATAACCCGCCTGTCTCTGTCGAAAAGCGCTGCCGCAGCTATCTGCGGCGGCGTTTTTGCGTTTCTCTGCCGAAAAAGAGCAATTTCCTCTTTACGAAACGGGAAAAAGCGTGTATACTAAAAGGATGCTTCAATCCGCCCGCATTTTGCCATGAGGAGGTGTCCGTATGCTGCCGTTAAAACGTGTACGCGAGCTTGCCGGCTCGCGTCAGACCTATCTGCAGGGGGTCGCCGCATATAACGCCGGTCAGATCGTCCGCATAGAGCGTCGGCGGCACGCCTTTTACGCCACCGCGCTCTATGCCGTCGTCCGTGAAAAAAGCAGCGCGGCGCAGACGGCGGAGATCGGGCTTGACGCCGCCGATGAGCCGCTGTTCGCCCGGTGCAGCTGCGGTACCTATCACCGCGGCGGCGCGTTTTGCCGCCACCTGACCGCTGTGCTGGTCTACAAATATTACGCCGACATGCTCGGCGGGATCCCGCTTGCCGCCGACCGCCGTCCGACGGCAAGCGACCCGTCCGCGGCAGAGATGCTGAACGCCTATCTGACCCCGCCGGAAACGCCGCCCGCACCCGGGATGATCGAGCTGATTCCGACGGTGTTCACCGACGGCAGCCGCCTTGCCCTGCGCTTTGCCCTGCAAAACGGAAAACGGCACATGCTGCGGGACCTCGGCGCTTTCTGCGCCGCCGTGAAAACGCGCGCAACGGTCGACTACAGCAGCGAGCTGCGGCTGACCCACGACCCTGCCCGATTTTCCGAGGAATGCCGCCCGGTGCTCGCCTTTCTCATGCGCCGGTATGACGAGCGGCAGACCGTGCTTGCGGCAAGCGGACTTTCTGCCGCCGAGCACCCGCTCCGCGAGCTGCCGCTGTCCGACGCCGCGTGGGAGGAATTTTTTGCTCTGTTTTCCGACCGTCCGCTGACGGTGGAAACGCCGGAGGGCAGCGGCAGCCGGATGACCGTTGACGGCGATCCGTGCCCCGCCGTCTCTGCCGCCCCGTCAGAAAACGGCTGGCTGTTTACGGGCGGCGCTTTTCTGCTGCCCACCTCATGCCTGTATGTGCTGACCGGCGACTCCCTCTACCGCTGCTCTGCCGATTTTTCCGCCGATGCCGGTCCGTTTCTGCGTGCGCTGCACACCGGCGGCGGACGTCTGTTTCTGTCCGAAACGGATCTGCCGCTCTTTTGCCGCACTGTCCTTGTACACCTTGCCGGACGCATCCGGCAGGACGGCGAATGGCCCGATCCCGCCGCCTATCCGCTGCCGCAGGGGCAAGCTGCCGTCTATCTGGATCTGCCTGCCAAAAACCGCCTGACCGCGCGGGTCGAATGGCGGTATGACGGGGGGACGGTCGACCCCTATGGGCAAGATATACCCGATATTCCCCGCGATCTTTTGGCGGAGCAGCAGCTCGATCTCCTGCTGCGCCCGTATTTTTCCGCCGATCCGGCGGAAAGCGGCTGTCTTATCTTCTGCGGGGACGACGACCGCCTGTTCGCCTTTTTTGAGGAGGGGCTGCCCGCGCTTTCCGCTCACGCGCAGGTCATGATCTCCGACCGCCTGCGCCGCATCCGTCCCGCTTCGCCGCCCCCCGTTGCCATCACGCTCAGCACCGGCGAACGGCTTTTGGATCTGCAATGGTCGATGACGGACACAAAACCCGAGGAGCTGGCGGCACTTTTGCGGCAATACCGGCAAAAGCGGCGGTACACCCGCCTGCAGGACGGGCGCTTTCTGCGGCTGACCGACGCGCAGCTGGCGGTATTTGCCGAGCTGACCGCCGGGCTGGCGCTGAGCGACCGCGAGCTTTTGCGCGGGCATATCACCCTCCCCCCGATCCGCGCGCTCTACCTCGATGAGCTGGCAGCACAGCACCCGACCCTGTCCTATGCCTCCGACGCCGCTTTCCGGCGCATGGCGGACCGTCTGCGCCCCGAAAACGCGCCGCAGCCCGATGCGCCGGCGGCCCTGCAAACGGCGCTGCGCCCGTATCAGCTGACGGGCTTTCGCTGGCTGCGGCGGCTGGAAAACGCCGACTGCGGCGGCATACTGGCGGATGAAATGGGGCTTGGCAAGACCGTACAGATCATCGCCCTGCTGCTTGACGCCAAGGCGCGCGGGGAGACCCTGCCCGCGCTGGTCATCTGCCCGACCTCGCTTGTCCTCAACTGGGAACACGAGCTGAACACCTTTGCTCCCACCCTGCGGGTGCTGGCACTGCTCGGCGGCGCCGAACAGCGCCGTCAGCTGCTTGCGGCTGCGGATGCCGATGTCATCGTCACCTCCTATGACACGGTCAAGCGCGACGCCGCGCTGTATGCCGGCCGCCGGTTTGCCTATGAGATCCTCGACGAGGCGCAGTATATCAAAAATCCGCGCACGCAAAATGCCGTCGCCGCCAAGGCGATCTGTGCCGACCACCGCTTTGCCCTCACCGGCACGCCGATCGAGAACCGCATCAGCGAGCTGTGGAGCCTGTTTGATTTTTTGATGCCCGGCTTTCTGTTCAGCCTCTCCCGCTTCCGGGCGCAGTTTGAGCTGCCCATTCTGCGGGACGGGGACGAAACGGCAAGGGAGCAGCTCCGGCGGCTGATCGCGCCGTTTGTGCTGCGGCGCCGGAAGCAGGAGGTGCTGCGGGAACTGCCGCCCAAGACAGATCAGGTGCGCATGATCCCGCTCGGCGACGAGCAAAAAAAGCTCTACGACGCCGAACTTTTCCGGGCGCGGCAGCAGCTCGCGCTGCCCGGCACCGGGCGCATGGTCATTCTCGCGCTGCTGATGCGGCTGCGCCGTCTCTGCTGCGATCCGGCACTCTGCTATGAAAATTACCGGGGCGACAGCGCCAAGATCGCCGATTTTTCCGAGCTTGTCGCACAGAGCGTGGAAAACGGGCGCAAAATGCTGGTGTTTTCCCAGTTTACCTCTCTGCTCGACCGGCTGGAGACCGTGCTGACGGCGCAAAGCATCCGCTACTACCGCCTAGACGGTACGACCCCCGCCGAACAGCGGGCGGCGGAGACTGCCGCCTTCAACGCCGACGATACGCCGGTCTACCTCATCTCCCTGCGCGCGGGCGGCACCGGACTCAATCTGACCGGCGCCGACACGGTCGTACACTTCGACCCCTGGTGGAATCTGGCGGTGCAGGAGCAGGCGACCGACCGCGCCCACCGCATCGGTCAGCTCCGTCCCGTATTTGTGATCCGCCTGATCGCCGAGGGAACGGTGGAGGAGCGCATTCTGCACATGCAGCAGCAAAAGCAGGCACTTGCCGACACGCTGCTGCCGGAGGGCGGCGAGCTGGCGGCGCTGACCGACGAGGAGCTGCGCCGGCTGCTGCTTGCCGACTGACCCGGCGCCCCTGTGCACAGCGCGTTAAACCCGAAAACCGCACGACGGCGGCAACATTTTCCTCTGTCCCGCCGCCGTCTCTCCAAACGCCGCACCCCCTGCCGTCTGTGTCCTGCGGCAGGGGGTGCGGTTTGTTTTGCTTTTTATGCCCGGTCATTGCCCGGCGCTGTGCTTCTTTTTGTAAAACAGGATCCCGCCGGTCAGCGCACCGGCGCAGACGACAAGCAGAATGATCCACCAGACCGCGCTGCCGCCGGATTTCGGCGCTTCGTCGGAAGCGGCACTGTCTACACTGTCGGCGCTGTCGCCGGGTTCGCTGTCCGGCTCCGCCGACGCTGCCGATGTTACGGCGGACGCCGCGGCGGATGCCTGCGGGGTCACGGTCAGGTCGGCTGTGACGGTAAAGGTCTGATCATATTCCCCGTCGGCGCTGTCACGGGTGAATGTGACCGCCTTGCCGTTGATCTTCAGCCGGGTATTCGGACCGAAAACATAGCCGTCCGCATCGGCCTTCGCCGTCGTCTTGAAGCAGAGCCTATAGGTATAGGTGCTGCCTTGCGCAAACGCCGTGATGAGCCTGCCGCCCCACAGGGGAAGATGCGCCTCGTCGTTGAAAGAACCGTTCGAGCTGATCCCGGCGCCGTCGGTCTTCCACGCCTCATAGACCAGCGTATACACAGCGCCGTCGGGGGCTTTGCCGGTGAATACCGGCTTGTCGCCGTCGGCAAAGCGGACGGTCGCGCCGCTGATCTCGACAAGCGGGATCTCCTTTTGTGCGGCGGCATTTTTCGGTGTAAGTGTTTTGATCTCCGTGATCAGCAGTCCGTCCGCCGTCTTTTTCACCTGGGCGGCGGGCACTGCCCGGTTATTGACCATCACGGGGCAGCTGTCCGAAAATGTATAGCCGTTTTTACCCTTGAGCAGGACGGAATACACATAGGTCTTGCCCTCTTCAAACCGTGTGAGCCGTTTCATGCCGGAGGTATAGCGGCTGCTGTCGGAATACCAGTATGCCGCCGCCCTGCCGTTTTCGCGCAGCTCCCAGGCTTCATAGGCGACGGTGTACTGCTCCGCAGCGACGGACAGCGAGAGCTTTGCCGCTTTCTGCGGCGCGTCCCCCGGCTGATAGCTCCATTTCGCGCCGGTGATCACCGCCTCGCGGATGAGCTTCTGCGTGCTGCTCGCCGCCTTTACCGTGACCGGGTCCATAAATTCCCATGCGGTAAGGGTCTTGCCGTCGGCGCTGACCTGAAATTGATTGGTATACCGGGTGCCGCCGAGCGTAAAGGTGACGCCGCTGCCCTCTTTGATGAAGTGGCTTTTGTCGGCAAAATCCGGCGAAAATACATAGCCGTCCTCCGCGGTAAGCACGATGCTGTACCAATAGGTCCCGCCCGCGATGGGTGCACGGGAGGTGCCCGTGCTCCTGATCACGTCATTTGACGAGCCCGCAGCCTCCCAGGCCTCCTCCGTAACGGTAAACTGCCCGGCACAGGAGTCGGCGGGGCGCGCGGTAAAGGCGACCGGCTGGGAAGCGTCGAGCGCCCGGTTGACGTTGGTCACGGCAACCTCGGTGATGACCTTGTCCGTGCTGCCCGAGGCGGGGAGGTCAACGGCGTAAATGCCGTAGACATACAGCTTTGTGCTCATCTCTTTGATCTCGAGGTTGATGACTTTCCCCGCTTTGCCCCACTCATGATCGCCCACGGAAACTACGGTCTCATCGCCGATAAAATAACCGCTGTCCGTAACCAGCACCATGTTATAACTGTAGTGCTTACCGGCTTCAAACCGCGTGATCCGTTTGTCTGCCGCAAGGGATGCCATCTTATCCGGGTCGGAATACCAATACCGTCCCGTGCCCGTCCAGACGCTGCCCGCTTCCTTTTGATAGATCTCGCGCCAATACTCATAGGCGACCCTGCAGTGCCCCGCCGTGACCGACGCCGTCGCCCGCGGCGCATCTCCCGCCTTATAGCCCGGATCTGTATAGGCGACATGGATGCTGTCGATGTAGTTGATCCCGGCAGCCAATGCCGTCGGTACCGCCGACAGCAGCAGGCAAAGCAAAAGCAGGAACAGCCCTGCCCGTTTTCCCCGGCGCTTTATGTGCATAGCCCTGTTCTCCTTTTTTCGTCAGATGTGCCGCATGCACCCGTTCACTGCAGCTTCTGCCCGCACGCCGGACAGAAAATAGCGCCCGGCGGCACCTCGGCGCCGCAGCGGGGGCAGGCGTTGCCGAGCCTTGTGCCGCAGCGGCTGCAGAATTTCGAGCCGGCGGGCACCTGCTCTTTGCACGCCGGACACTGGATCATTCCTCCCGCGACGACCGGTCCGGCGCCGTTGACGACGACGGGCTTTCCCGCAGCCAGAATACAGCTCTCGATCACCTGAAAGATCTCCGCGGGCAGCTTTTTCTGCTTATATGCACCCATTCCGGCGGTAATTGCCAGCGGCCACGCCACAAACAGGCCGATCGCCCCGGCGCCGATCTTATCCGACCACTGCCCCTCGCCGACCGTCACCTGCAGCTGCCCGCCCGTGAGCGCCATCTGCACCGTGACCGCCAGTCGCATGCCGGTCAGCGTTTTCCAGCCGTCCTTCGGCTGGCTCGCCTGCATCACATAGCCGTCCGCCGTCCGCGAGCTTTGCACCTCCATGCCCTTTTCCCCGCGGAAAAAGCTGTCCAGCCGGTTCACGATCGCCTGCGGCTCCACGCCGTTTAAAATGAATACCCGGGATTCCGACATGTCAAAAGACCTCCTGTTCAGTTCTGCTTCTCAATATAGCCGCTGATCGGCTCTGCATACATATTGTCGTCCGTCACGGGCTGATAGCGCTTGCCGTCATACACATCGGTAAAGCCGTTGGTCGCGCGGTAAATTTCGCCCGTTTCGGTATCGTACACGCGCTCATAGCCGAGAGTCGCATCGCTCTGCTTCTGGCTCATGATATCCTGGCTCCTGTTGCGGCTCTCCCATGAGGCCATCATGCCGTCCATGGTCTGATTGAAATTCTGACTGATCTGCATCGCCAGCGCGACCTTTTCATTGCTGGCACGGTTGGTCGCGCTGACAAAGGCATCCGAATACTGCAGAGTCTTTACACAGGCGGTCAGCACGCTCTCCCACTCGATGAACGTGTCCTTGGCGGCCGTGACGGCGACGATGTTATACGCCATATAGTAGCCGCCGTCTACCGTCTGCAGCTGATAGTTGATCACATTGCCGCCGGATATCGGGACACTGCCGAAATCCACCACACTGGCGGCGAACAGCCCCTCGCCCTCTTTTCCGCCGTCCGTAAATGTCGCCCGCAGCAGCTCATCGCCCAGCGCGACCGCCTTAAGCCCGCTTGTCGATGCATAGCGGTCGGTCACCGTAAAGCCTGCAAACTGCGGGAAGACATAACCGGCATAATCCGGCTCCACCGCGGACACAAATGCGGTATACTGCGGGAAGATCTTAAAGAACCCCTCGGTCGACGGCGTTTCCAGCACGGGCGCCTGGGCAAAAAGGGCGGCCTGCGTATTCCCGAGCGCATAATTTTGCTGCCACGCCTCCTTGCCCGCCTGACTGTGCAGAAGAATATCCGCCTTCAGCAGGATGAACATCTGATTGCGCGGCTCGCCCGGGTCATAGATCCGGATGCTGTGGTAGATGTTGGTGCCGCCCGCCGTGACGCTCCACCCCTTCGGAATGGTCACGCTGAAATCGGCGGTCTCGTACGTCTCGGTCTGTACGGCCTTGGCTGCTGTCTGTGTCACCCTGATCCCCCGTTCCGTCTGTTCTGTCTTGGTGCCGTCGTCGTTGATGACGGTGCGGCTCCCGCAGGCGGCGAGGAGCAGCATCGCCCCGGCGAGCATAAGGGTCAAAAATCGTTTGCTATTCATCGCATTGTCCCCCTGTCGTTACTGATCATTCAGGTAATTCCAATAGAACCGGCTACAGCTGTACGTTTGATACTGGCCGTACCCCTCGGTCATGATCTCCGCAAGCGGCAGCATCGTGTAGTCGGCGGTGATCACATGGCTCGTGCTGATGTTGCGCACATCGCTGTAATACCGGCTCAGCAGGTCGATCCGGCGCAGCGTAAGGGTGAAATTTTGGTGCGCCGCTGCGGGGTAATAGGGGGAGACGGAGCCGTCCGGCGCCAGCTGCGCCGCCTCCTCACTGTCTTCCATCGGCTCCGACGCATACACAAGCTCATAAAACGCGCGGTCGGTCATCAGAATGTTCCGGTTGAACAGCCGCACCGGCGTTTCGCTGCCGATCGCCGACAGGTCGAGATCAAAGGCGATATACTCCCGCCAGCCCATATTCCGGTACCAGTTCCAGTCCGTCGTCTTTTTGTCGAGATATTTTCCCGAAAAGAGCAGGCTGATCTTGCCGCCCGCAAAGGCGACCATCGGCGTCGCATGGTCATAGACCTTGTCGACGGCTGAAAACTCCGCCGTGCAGTCGGTGAGCGTTTTGCCGTCCGCCGCATAGCGATAGACCTTTTTAAACAGCGGATACTGCGCCTTATCGAGCGGTGTGACGGCAAACGGCACGCCGCTGATCTGGTAGCCCGCGCCGCTCTTCAGATAAAGATTGCCCTTCTCCATGTCGTAGGTCAGATGCCAGAACAGGATCTCTTTGCCCGGCAGCGTGCCGACCTCCTGAATATTTTTCCCGTTGGCCAGCACGTTGTTGAAGTTGGCGCGGTAGAGCTTGCCGCCGGACACGACGATATCGTTGATGGTTTTGCTGTAGCCGTGATCCAACAGGCAGTCAAACTCGGCGGCGGTATCTATAATGCCCTCGCCGCCCAGAAATTTCTTGTAATCCGACTGATCGAACGCCTTGCCGCGGCGCTTTAGCAGCTCCTGCTCGAGCGTGACCGGGTCCGCCGCGGGCTGTGTGCTGCTCTGCCCCGCTCCGCCCGTTTGGACGGACGAGGTCACTGCGCTGCCGTCCTGTCCGGACGGGCCTGCCCCCACGGACGAGGCGTCCTGCCCCGCGGTGCAGCCGCACAGCAGCGCCGCCGCCAGCACGGCGCATACGGCAGCCCTCCTCGCGGCAGTCCCGGCATTTTTCTTTCTGCTTGCTCTCATACAGCATCCCTCACGATATCAGGTTGGCACATACCTATGCACAGTTAGTATAGCACATCTTCCGACGCGATTCCATCAAAATTCCAAAACTGTCCATTGACTCTTTGGGAATTTTTTTGCTTTCGCCCTCTTTTCTTTTGCGCCGGAATGCGGTATACTGATGGCAAATACACGGTAACGGAGAAAACGCCTATGAAATTCAGCGAAGCCTTACAGATGTATATGGATCAGCTTGACTGCACCGCTAAAGAGCTGTGCCGCCTGTCCGGCATCTCCGCGGCATCCTTCAGCCGGTACAAAAACGGCGAGCGCGCGCCGGAGCCGGACGCGCCCGCCTTTGACGGGCTGTGCCGGGCGATCGCCGCGATCGCCGCGCAAAAGAGTCTGCCGGACATCACCGCCGGCTCTGTCCGCGCGGCGTTTACGGCGTGCGAGGACGTCGCGGCAGCCGACCGGGAGGTGCTGCGGCAGAATTTCAACACACTGATCGCCGCGCTGAACATCAATCTGACCCGCCTGAGCCAATATACCAACTACGACACCTCCGCCATCTTCCGCATCCGCAGCGGCTCCCGAAAGCCCGGCGACTCCGATCAGTTTGCCTCGGCGGTGGCATCCTTTGTTTCGCGGGAAATGCGCGCGGTGTCCGAGATCGCCGCCGTCGCCGGACTGATCGGCTGTGACGCCGGACAGATCAGTGACCTGTCGGTGCGCTATGCCAAAATCAAAAGCTGGCTTTTGGAGCAGCCGGCACAGAATACCGGAAACGACAGTGTTTCGACGTTTCTGAACAAGCTCGATGCGTTCGATCTCAACGAGTATATCAAGGTGATCAGATTTGACGAGTTAAAAGTCCCGTCCATGCCGTTTCAGCTCCCGTCCTCGAAGAGCTATTTCGGTCTGAAAGAGATGATGGAGAGCGAGCTGGACTTTCTCAAAGCGACCGTGCTCTCCCGCTCCATGGCGCCCGTGACCATGTACAGCGACATGCCGATGACGGAGATGGCGAAGGATCCGGAGTTTCCGAAAAAGTGGATGTTCGGCATGGCGATGATGCTGAAAAAGGGGCTGCACCTGCGCCAGATCCACAATCTGGACCGGTCGTTTGACGAGATGATGCTGGGGCTGGAAAGCTGGATCCCGATGTATATGACCGGGCAGATCTCCCCCTACTATTTCAAAAGCGCGCAAAACGGCGTCTTTCTGCACTTTTTGAAGGTGTCGGGCGCCGCCGCCCTGTCGGGCGAGGCGATCGCCGGATACCACGCCGACGGCAAGTATACCCTCACCAAGATCCGGCACGAGATAGACTACTATCAAAAGCGCGCAGACGAGATGCTGAAAAATGCCTATCCGCTGATGGAGATCTACCGCAGCGAACGGGAAAACGAGCTGAACACTTTTCTGCTCGCCGACGCGGGAAAACCGGGTCGCCGCCGTAGCATTCTGTCCACCCTGCCGCTGTACACCGCCAGCGACGAACTGCTAGACCGCATGCTCACCCGGCACGGGGTCGATGCCGCACAGCGGGAGAGCATCCGCCGCTACGCCGCGGCAAAGCGGCAGCGCATTGCGGAAATTCTGGAGACAGAGACCGTCGAGGACGAGATCCCGGTCTTTGCGCCGGAGGATTTCCGGGAAGATCCGCCTGTTTTGGAGCTTTCCGGTGTATTCTGTGAGAGCGACATCCCCTATACCGCCGAGGAGTATGCGGCGCACCTGAATGAGACCGCCGCCTTTGCGGAGCGGCACCCGCATTACACGGTAAAGCAAAGCGCTGCCCACACCTTTCGCAATCTGCAGATCCTCATCCGCGAGGGGCAGTGGGTCATGGTATCCAAGGGAAAAGCACCGGCGATCCACTTTGTGATCCGCCACCCGAAGCTGCGCAGCGCCATCGAGAATTTCATCCCACCCGTGACGGAAGCATAAGCGCCGCCGTTTTTCCGGAAGATCCGAAAAAAACATTTGCAAAAGATCTTTTTCCGTGCTATACTGAATATAACGAGCAGCAATCATGCGTAAGTCCAGTTTGGGCTTACGCATGATTTTTTTTTGCACATTTTTCAGGAGGTCACAGCCCATGAACAGTCAACCGTCCGTCCTTGCTTCCGAAAAGATCGGAAAGCTCATGCGCACCTATGCCGTCCCCTGCGTCATTTCTCTGCTTGTCGGCGCGCTCTACAACATTGTCGATCAGATCTTCATTGCCAACGCTGACTATCTCGGCTCCTACGGCAACGCCGCCAACACGGTCGTTTTTCCGCTCACGGTCATTGCACTCGGCATAGCCGTGATGATCGGCGACGGCTGCTGCGCCTTTGTCAGCATCGCCCTCGGGGAAAAGAAAGCCGAAAACGCGGCGCGCAGCGTCGGCAATGCGCTGGTGTTTTGTGTGATCAGCAGCCTTGTCCTGACCGCCGTGTATCTCCTGTTTGCCGAGCCGATTTTGACCGCGTTCGGCGGCAGGGTCAACGACGAAACCTTTGCATTTTCCAAGGAATATTTCTTCTGGATCACGGTCGGCATCCCGTTTTACATGTTCGGTCAGGCGATGAATCCCATCATCCGCGCCGACGGCGACCCGCGGTTTGCGATGCTCTCCACCCTCGCCGGCGCCGTCACCAACCTCATCCTCGATCCGATTTTTATCTTCGTCTGCCGATGGGGCATGACGGGCGCCGCCGTCGCCACGGTGATCGGTCAGATCGTCACGGCGGTTCTTGCCGTCTGGTATCTGCTCCATGCCAAAATCGTCCGGCTTCAGCGAAAGGATCTGAAGCCGAAGCCCGCGATCCTCGGCAGGACGCTTTCGCTCGGGCTTTGCAGCTTTCTCGCGCAGATATCGCTTGTCGCGGCCATGATGGCGATCAACAACATGCTCCGCAAATACGGCGCGCAGGACGGGATATTCGGTCAGGAGCAGTATGCGCAGATCCCGATGGCGGTCGTCGGGATCGTGATGAAATTTTTCCAGATCGTGATCTCGGTCGTGATCGGCATAGCGGCCGGGTGCATACCCATAGTCGGCTTCAACAGGGGCGCGGGGCAAAACGGCAGGGTCCGGGCGCTGTTCACCCGGCTGCTGATCGCCGAGGCCTGTGTCGGCGCAATCTCGCTCCTTATCGCGGAAATTTTTCCGCACGCGCTGATACAGATCTTCGGCGCGGCAAACGAGAGCGCGTATTATACCGACTTTGCGGTACGCTCATTCCGCATCTATCTCTGCATGATCGTTTTTGCCTGTATCAACAAGGCTGCCTTTATCTTTATGCAGGCCATGGGCAAAGCCGTGGCGTCCACGCTGCTCTCCATGGTGCGCGAGATCGTGTTCGGCGTCGGCTTCGCGCTGCTGCTGCCCATATTTTTCGGGCTGGACGGCGTTTTGTACTCCATGCCGGTATCGGACATCCTGACCGCCTGCATCTCCGCTGTTCTCATTGTCCGCACCTATCGGCAGCTCGGGCGCGAAGCCGCCCCGGCTGCCGGGCAAACCAACTGACCCGCAAACAGCAACGGGCAGGCGCACATTCCGTGCGCCTGCCCGTTTATGCTGTCTTTTGATTTACCCGGCAAAGCCCTTTCTCTTTTTGCCGCACACCGCCGCGCCGGTCACGGCGCCGCCGCTGACGAGCAGCAGCGCAAGCCAAAGCCAAAGACGGCTGCTTTCGCCGGTCTGAGGAGACTTCGGCAGCTTTTCTTTCACCGTATCCGCCTCGGCAAGCTCTTTCGTCGCCGCCGCGTCGGCAAAATACTTGCCGCAGCCACCGCAGTACCAATACGCGATATTTCCCTCGACATCCTCTGTCGCCGCCTTGGCGGGGAAGTGCTTGAGGTCGGCGTGATTGGTTGCGTCAAGCTCGCCGTAGGCTTTGCCGCAGAGCTCGCACACCGCCTTTTCGGTGCAGGTCGCCCCGCCGCCGGTGTGGTCGGTGATCACCTTTTCGCAGTAGTCGCAGATATGGTTTTTGTCCGCATCCTCGTGGTTGGAGATGATCTTTTCGCAAATATCGCAGATGTGATTTTTGTCCGCGTCGTCATGCAGGCAGGCATATCCGCACTCTCGGCACACGCCATCTGTCCACTCGTGGGCGTCCGTGCCCTCTCTGGCGTCACAGCGGGAGCATGTGTTCCAGTGGTCATTCTCATCATGCCCCTGCCCGGAAAAATCGTGACCGAGAGCCGCAATTTCGCCACTGCAGACCGTGCAGATGACCGAGGTCGTGCAGGTGGGCTTCGCGGTGCTGCCGGAATGGTCGCATTTGCTCCACACCGCCGTCAGCGTGGCATTCTCAAGCATTGGCTTTGTAAAATCAAACGCCGTCCAGCCGCCGAAGATATACCCCGTTTTGACAGGCTTTTCGGTCGGGGGTGTCGCCCTCTGTCCGCGCAGGATCCTCTGCGCATCCATCACACTGCCGCCATCGGTGTCGAAGGTCAGATAACGGTATGCGTTGTCATGGATAACCGCTTCGCCGAATGTGACTTTGCCGCAATATACACCGCCGAACACTTTGCCGCTTTTAAGGTCGACCTCGGACGATGCGGTAAACTCACCGTCTTCTATATCCCCGCCGTCAAGATCAACTCTGCCGTAATATTTACCGTTCTTGATACGGCCTTCCTTATACGGCAGCTCGGGACGGCTCCGCAGAACCGTCACCGTACTTGTTTCGGTAAAGGTGCCGCCACTGATAAGGCCATACGAACTTGTACCGTCAGAATATCCGTTGTTTATCACCGATCCGCTGAAGGTGCCGTTCTGGATAACGCAGCCGACATTGTTTACTCTGCTTGTTTTAGTAAACGTGCCGCCGTGGATAAAGGATGTTCTGGAGCCGATCGTCATTCCCAGATCTTCGCGATAATACGGGAACGGAACACTGTCAACATCGCTGTTGAAAATGCCGTCGTAAATATCGCCGCCCTTATTTGTCACCTTACTATTAAAGATACCGCCGTTTATGATTCCCTTTTCGTTGAAAACTTCGCCGTTGAAAATACCGCCGGAAACAGTACCGTTGTTTGTAACTTTACCGTTAAATACCGCATGACCCGCTGCCAAAAGCCCGCCGCTTTCTGCGATGATAAGCCCGCTCCCGACCGGCACGCTGCCGCCGTACAGGGTGAGCTTGCCGGAGGATATCGTGATATCCTTTACGGTTCCTTTGGTGCTGCAGTCGGTGACGGTCAGCGTGCCGCCGCTCAGCGAAAGGACAGGAGCGCTCGATCCTTCCCCGCCGTTTACGAGCCTGACGCTGTATCCGTTCAGACAGATATACACGCCGTCCGATATGACCTGATCCCGATCCATAACCACATCATCGGTCAGGAAGTAATATCCCGCTTTCGTGGGGAGTCCGTCAGTTTTCGTCCACGGCGTCCAGGTCACATCCGCATGCGTGTCGTGCCCGTCGAAATCGGTCCCCGTGCCGCAGATGCAGTGGGTGTGCGCGTAGACGTTCTCCTCTCTTTTCAGTATCGGCAGAACCATATCGGCGCTTTCCACATATCCGCACTCGCCGCCCCAGGGGTGCGTGCCGTCCTCGCGCCCGTTTATCATGAGGTCAAGTACCGTACCGTCGCCAAACGCTTCTTTGGGCATTGGTTTTACGGTGTTTTTGTCGATCATCTCCTGCTCATCTCTGCCGGCAGCTTTATCTGCCGTGCCTTCAAGATAATAATTGTTTGTGTGGTTGTACAATGCGCCGTTCAACCCGACGATGCCGCCAAGATATACGGTCGTACTGCCGGTGCTGTCAAGCATACCTATGCTGTAGCAGTTGGAAATTACACCCTGTGAAATTGCGCCCGCAATGCCGCCGAGATACAGTGCGCCTGCCTCACCGCTGACATCGCCTGTATTATAGCAATCATGGATTATAGGCAAACCCATGTTATTTTGATGGCCGATGATCCCGCCGACATTGGCGATATGGGCAATATTCTTAACGGTGATCTTTCCCGTGTTGCCGCACCCGATCAATTTCGCGCCGGTTACCCCTGCAATCCCGCCGACATTGGCATGTCTGTCACTGTCAAGATTCGCAACTGTAACTGACGCATTGTTTGTGCAGTTTTCGATCACACCGCCGTGGGAAAATCCCAAAATACCGCCTGCCCAGTCCTTTCCGATGACACAGCCATCCACCGTCAGATTTTTGATCTTCGGACCTCCCGTATATCCGAACAACCCTGCGGGTTCATCACCCCCGGTATTGACATACAAACCCTTGACGGTTTTGCCGTTCCCGTCGAATGTGCCTCTGTATTGGTTATTATCCGTGCTGATCGGAGTCCATTTTTCCGGCTCTGCGGTGCTGCCGTCTGCGGCGGTATAGTTTCCGTCTGCATCAAACGTACCGTCGTTTAAAACGATATCATTCATCAGTGTGGCAAATGCATTTCGCTCCCCGCCGTTTGCCTTATCCCGAAAGGCCTTCAGCCCCTCCGCGGTGTAAATAAGGTACGGATCGTCCTGCGTGCCGCTGCCGGTGATGTCGGCATTTCCGGCTGCTTCACCCTCAGCAAACACGCCTGTCGGCATAAGGCACATGATTATACAAAGCATAAGAAGTATGCCGAGCAATCGTTTTTTCATTTTGTCTGCCTCCGTTCGGTACGGCGGGGCTTTACGCCGATGCTCACGCCGTAAATGAGCAACGGCAGATGTTTTCGGCTGTGGTTTCATCTGACTGAACGTTTATTATTAGTATAGCATACTATCCCGACAAAATCAAGATTGGCCCGCAAAGAAATATTCTATACAGAATTTTTCCACCGCCCGTGCGCGCGGGCATTGACCCCGCGCGTCCCATTTCCCGTATCGACAGAAAAAGCGGCGGGATATCCCGCCGCTTTTGAATGTTGAAGCAGTAATTATCAATACAAACCGAACAGGCGGAGCAGCTTCTGCCAGAAGGTCAGCGGTGCTTCCTCCACTGCATCGCTCGCCGCCGCTTCGGCTTTTTCGATCGCCGCTGTTTTGATAACGAACTGCACAGAATCTACCTGGGTGTTCTTGTCGGAGACAAAGGACACCGTTTTGCCGTCGCCGCCGGTGACGGAGGCGGTCATCGCGTCGATCTCCTCGCTGATCTGCGTATCCATATCCGCCGTTTTATCGACAAATTCCGCCGTGCCGCCCGCCAGCTCCTTTGTGCCGCCGTACAGCTTGCCCACGGCGTCGTTCAGTTCCCCGACGGAGAGCCCGAGCGTCCCGGTATGGCTGTAAAGCGAATCCATGTTGAGTTTCAGGCTCTTGGTACCGGCTGCCGCATCGGTCAGCCGGTCGTTTTTCCCTGTGATCTCCGAAAGGCCGGAGAACAAGTCCCCTGCGCCGTCCGTCAGCTCACCCACGCCCGAATTCAGATCGCCGACCTTGCTGTTGAGCGTTCCGGCAGCGTCGTACAGCTTGCCGGTTCCGTCACGCACCTCCGCTGCGCCGTCGTCGATACTGCCGATGGCGGAAATGATCTCGTCCACCTTATCCATCAGCTCGGCGTCGTCCACCTCAAAATTCATATGCAGACGAACGCCGTTGATCGCGACCGCGTCCATCGTGAAATCCGTGACATCGGCGCGGATCACGGTGTCGATGCCCTTGCCGGGCAGAATCGTGTAGGTCAGCTGCTTGTCGCTGCCCACATTGGCAACCGTCGCACCGCTGGAAACGATGTTTTTGCAGAGCGCGGTGTCCAGCGTGAACGACGCCTGCAGGGCGTAGTCGTCGTAAAAGCTGCCCCTGCAGCTCCCGTTTTTGCTCACCGAAAAGCGGATCTCCAGCGCGCCGCTTTTTCCTGCCATATCCGCTGCGGAATATTCCTTTCCGTCCAGAAAGTAACGGATGGAAATGTTCCACGGGATAACGGTGCTTTTCAGCGTGCCCTGATAGTAGACCTTGTCGGCGCCGGACGAAAACGTGATCTTATCCCCGCTCTGGGTGATCTTATCCGTTGTATTCAGCATTTTTACATGGGAGTAATCGCCGTAGTCGATAATGTCGCCGCCCGAAAAAATGTTGACCGCTTCCATATCCGTGACCTTGCCGGAGGCGTCGGTCATGATGTAGATGACCTCTTCTTTTTGCGAGGGCGCCGTTTCGGCAAATACCGGAGCGGTCAAAGCCCCCAAGAGCAGCACGGACAGCGCTGCCGCCGTGATCTTCCTGACAGTTTTCATTGGGAAATAACCTCCTTGGATCTTTTGGTTTTGACGATCAGCCGGTCAAACAGGTACAACAGTCCCGGCAGGACGAACAGCACGATAGCCAGCGAGCAGAGCGTACCCTTGCCGAGAAAGTAGCCGAGCTGCGAGAGCAGCCCGTGCGTCGAGAAGATGCCGAGCAGGAAGCCCACCACCGTCAGCACGCTTGCCGAGGTCAGCACAGACACCGAAACGGCGGAGATCGTCTGCACGACAGCTTGTTTTTTGGCGTAGGTCTGCCGCATCTCCTTGTAGCGGTCGGTAAACAGAATGGCGTAGTCCACCGTTGCGCCCAGCTGAATGGAGCTGATGATGAGATAAGCGATGTAGAAAATGACCTGATCCGTAAAATACGGGATGGACAGATTGATCCAGATTGCGGTCTCGATGGAGAGCACGAGGATCACGGGCACGATCAGCGATTTCATCGTGAGCAGCAGGACGAGGAACACTGCGCCGATGGCGACGAGATTGACCTTCACCATATCGGCAGTTACGGTGTCCATCAGATCATAGGTGGACACGCCCTCGCCCGCCAGATACCATGTGCCGGGATAATACGCTTCGGCGGTATCGAGTACAGTCTCCACAAGGGAAAACGTCCCCTCGCCCTCATAGGCGGCGTCCAATGTCAGCACCATGCGGGTGTAGTGCTCGCTGTTCAGCTTGGCAAGCGTGCCGCTGTCTAAGTATTGCTCCGGAATCGTCTCGCCGACGGTATCCACATAGGACAGGATGCTTTTCACCTGCGGGATCTTATGCAGCGCTTCCGACAGCTCTGCCTGCGTGGCGGTGCTGTCCTTCGGCACCATCAGTACATAGGTGTCCTGCTTGCCGAAAGTGTCCTCGATCTTCTCGGTATCCGCACCAAGCTGGGTGGCGCTGCCGAAGATGTGGGACGCGCCGTAATAAAAGCGGTTGGCATTAGACGCCAGATAGCAGGGGACGATCAGGATGGCGAACACAATGACCATGGGCATCATCACATGGCTGACGAATTTCCCGAAGCCTTCAAAGGACGGCATCAGCGAGCGGTGCTGTGTTTTGTCAATGAGCCTGTAGGCGCGCAGGATCAGCGCGGGCATAAAGGTGAACACCGTGATCAGGCTGAGCGCCACGCCCTTGGCGAGCGCAAGACCGAGGTCGGGACCGATCTGAAACTGCATCAGGCACAGTGCCAGAAAGCCGATGACCGTCGTCAGACCGCTGGACAGAATGGAGGTTGTGGACATGGTAAGCGCCTGCACCATCGCCTCTTTGGGGTCGGCAGTCGTCTGTCGGCACTCCGCAAAGCGGTGCAGCAGGAAAACGGAATAGTCCAGCGACACCGCCAGCTGCAAAATATTGCCTGCCGCGTTGGTCACAAAGGAGATCTCGCCGAACATCAGGTTGCTGCCCGCATTGATGATGACCGCCACGCCAAGCCCCGCGAGCACCAAAAACGGCTCGGCAAAGGAGGTCGTTGTGAGGATCAGCACCAACAGCACAAAGGCCACGGCGATAACGGCGATGGTAGAGATCTCGCTGACCGTGCTGGTGGTCGCCACTGCCGTCGAAACGGCGCTGCCGGTCATGGCGTTGTCCTCGCCGATGATCTCCCGGATCGCACTGACGGCGTCAATGCGTTTGTCCTCGTCGATGGTCACGGAAAACAGGGCATTGCCGTCCTTGTAATAGCTCTCCACCGTATCGGCATCCAGAGTCTCCAGCGGAACGGTCACGCTTGCGACATCGTCCAGCCAGGTCACATCGGTCACGCCGTCTACGGCAAGCAGCTTTTCTTTGTATTCCAGCGCTTCCGAAACGGACACGCCCCGCACCATGACCCGCGCATTCGGGATGCCGCCGTCGTACTCCTGCTCCATCCGGTCAAGCGCCACCGTAGAAGCACTCTCCGGCGGCAGATAGTCGTTCATGTCATAGTTGACCGCCACGAACTGCCGGCAGACCGCACAGACGGCAAACAGGATCAGAAAAACGGCAATGATCAGTTTTTGATGGTTCACGATGTGCCTATAGAATTTCGTCATTAGTGATAAGCTCCTCTCCGGAGACCGGATAACAGGCACCGGCGTCCGTTTTCAGATTTAACAGGATATGGCGTCCGCTGACCATCCCCGTCGCCGTATAATGCGTGGTGCTGATCAGCGTGCGGAACGTGCCGGAAAGCGTGAACCGCCCGTCTCCCGAAAGCGTTCCCGAGAACCGGTTTTTCTCATCCATCACGTTCAGCCAGCCGTCAACACATCCCTCCGCCTCACGGATCACCATGGTTCCGTTCCGGGCGCCAAGCGGCGCATTCAGGCAGATCCGGTAATGCTTTTCGCTCATGTTTCCGCTCCTTTCCTTGATCTCGGGCGCCAGTATACCCAAAAAGCGGGGCGGATAAAACGGTCAAACAGGGGGGATTTAGGGAAAAACGGGGCAAAACGGCACACATTGGGGGACAAATACGGCTTGCCGCCCATTTACCGGACAAATGTCCGTCATTGACCGTTGCATGATTTGCCGGACACATGTATAATAAACGCGAAGGAGGGATAAAGCCCATGAAACACGAGGTCACGACCTTAAACACCAAACGGACGCTTGCCGCGTCACTGAAAACCTTTATGGGGAAAAAGCCGCTTTCTAAAATTACCGTCAGCGAGATCATTGCGGATTGCGGCGTCAACCGCAAGACCTTTTACTATCACTTTACGGATATCTACGCCCTGCTGAAATGGATGCTGGAGGAGGAAGCCATCGAGGTGGTCAAGCAGTTTGACCTCCTTGTGGATTACCGCGAAGCCGTGCTGTTTGTGATGCACTATGTGCGGGAAAACAAGCATCTTTTATGCTGCGCCTATGACAGCATGGGCAGAGACGAGATGAAGCGCTTTTTCTATGCGGATTTTATCGGCATCACGCGGAAAGTCGTTCAGAACGCCGAGCAGCAGCTCGGCATCCGTGCGGAGGATAATTTCAAGGAATTCCTGGCGCACTTCTATACCGAAGCCGTCGCCGGACTGCTGATCGACGAATTTACCGATAAGGAAGGACACGACCCGGAAAAAGCGGCGGACTATTTTGCGCTTATTTTGAAAAACTCCCTGCCGAGCGTGCTGGCGGGTGCCGGGAACTGCTGAAAACAGACGGTTTCCTCAATAAAAAACACAGCCTTCGGAATTTCTCCGTCGGCTGTGTCTTTTTCTGACCGGTCTTGCTGTTTCAGGCACGGAACGCGGCAGGGGTATATGGCTCCCGCTGCCGCCCGGCTCGGTTTTCACTCTATTTCTATTTGAATATCGCCCGTAGTTGTTCTGATCTCGCATCTGCCGCCGGATGTCGCTTGGGGAACATTCACGCGTCCGGTACGGGTATCGGTAATCAACACCTTATCCGTAAGCAGGCTGCCGGTCACATTGCCGGTAGTTGTGTTGACATACAGCTCGGCGGCATCGCAGCCGGTGAACCTCACATTCCCCGTGCTTCTCCCGACCGAAAGCCTTCCCGCGGCGATCACATGATAAAGGGTGATATCGCCGGTCGTTCCGTCCGAAGTTATGCTTCGGCAGGAAACGTCGGTTAAAGCGGCTTTGCCGGTCGATACGCCGACCGCAATTTCTCCCTGGCAGGTCACATCGGCAACCATGACCGTACCGGTGGCAACGGAAAGGTCAAGCGAACCGGCGGAAATGCTCTCCACACGGATATCTCCCGTATTTGTTCTGATCCCGACCGCCTCCCGCGCGGCGGCAAAAAAGCGGACATTGCCTGTGCTCGCGGAAATATCGGCGCCTGCAAACGTGAAATCCTCAGGGATGTCCACATTCCCGGTGCTTTCGCGAATCGTCAGGGCGGCATATTCTGTGTCCGGAAGAAAAACCGTGATCTTTGGCGAACCGAAGTGGAATCCGATATAGTCATACCAGGATCTCCGATTGCTGATCTTAACGGTAAGCGTGCCGTTTTCCACCGCGACCGAATGCCGGGCGTTTTTCTCCTCGCGGCACTCCACCCGGCATTTTCCGTCGCCCGACAGGGCAAACACAATATCCGCGGTATCGGTCGTCAGAGATATATCGCCAAACGGCTCGCCGACCTCATATGTATTGGTCTCGTATTGAACCGTGGACAGCTTCGCAAGATCCCACCCAACCGTTGTCATAACGCCTGCAAAAAGAACACACCCGAACAGCACAAGCGAAGCTGCCGTAATAAGCCCTATCTTCGTTGTCCTTCTCATCACGCTTCCTCCTTTTTGATAAAGCTGTTTTTTAACCCCACGGTCGTTTTTTTCGTCAGCCTCCAGATCCCCTTTGCCGTTTCCCGGCAGCCAAAGAACATAAATACCGAAAGCCCGGCGCAGACGATTCCCGCGGAAAGCAGAGCAAGCCCCGACACACCGCTGCCGCCCACGGCAAAGATCACACACATCGGTAACTGCCGGCGGCACAAACGGCAAGCGCAGCAAAAACCGCCCACAGGGACACGACCACTGCCCACAGGGACACATAAAGCGCAAAGATCACAGCGGCGGCGGCGATCCCCAGAGACAGCCACACCGGAGAGCCCAGCATCAAAAGCACGATCTCCCCCGCTTTCAGACGCCGCTTTTGCCGGATCCTTTCTTTCGCGATTCTGGCAAGGGGAATATCCGCTACGACCTGTCCGACGATCTCCTCCACGGAACCTGCCGCCGCAACCGCTTCCTCCTCCGAAAGCCCTTCCTCCATCCTGTCGTCCAGCATTTCGCCGTAAAAAGTCAAACGCTCCTCAACATCCTCCTGCGGCAGACCGGATAAGCCTTTTTGCAGTCCGGCAAGAAATTCCTGTTTATTCATCGCCATTATCCCTCCTTCGTCACAAACCGGTAAATTGCCAGGATCTCCTTCCATTCGTCCCTGAACTCCTCGATACGCCTGATTCCCTCTCCGGTGATATGGTAATACTTCCGCAGCCTGCCGCCGTGCTCCACCGTGCGGACCGTCAGCATATTCGCCGTTTCCAGACGCTTTAAAATGGTGTACAGGGTCGATTCGGAAAGCTCAATATACGGCTTCATGTCCTTGATGATCTGATAGCCGTAGGAATCCTCGCTTTTGATTGCCGCTAAAACGCAGACATCCAAAAGCCCCCGCTTCAACTGAATATCCATGCAATACCTCCCCCTTGCGCAATGCATCGTATCACGAAGTATTGGCTTTGTCAATACATTTTTCAAAAAATTTCAAAAGCGGAAAACCGTCAAGGGGAACTATCCCGACACCGAGCATGTGAAATTCATGATGCTGCCAAAGGTCACGGTGGCAAGCTGCACATTCAAGGGCGGGTATCATCTGATTACAGAGGTGTATGCCGCCGTCGTCGCGTGGCTGGATGCCAACGGATATGAAAGCGCCGGTCCGGTGTTCAACATTTACCACGTCAGCCCGCACGAAACGCAAAGCCCCGATGAATCTGTAACCGAGGTCTGCTATCCGGTGAAAAAAAGATGGCAGATCCGTCGCGGATCGCACGGCTGCCCCCATCCTCATTCCGGAGGATGGGGGCGGTTTTGTATATCGAAATCTTGACAACCTAACGCCCGGTAGGTATAATGATAAATGCACAATACCCGATAGAAGGACGGCAGGATCATGGAAAAGGGCAATACAAGACAGGAGATCCTGGAGACGGCATTGGAGCTGTTCTCCGTAAAAGGATATGAAGCCACTTCTGTCTCCCAGCTCGCAGATGCCGTCGGCATCCGCAAGGCCTCGCTGTACAGTCACTTCGGAAGCAAGCAGGAGATTCTGGATGCGCTGGTGCAGGAGATCCTGGAGGAGTACGACAGGCATTCCCTCTTTGCCCGGGCCGACTGGGACGATCCCGCTTTTACAAAGGACAAACAGGATATCACGCCCGAAGAGGCATTGCAGATGGTTCTGGGACATATCCGCTATATCCTGCACGACCCGCGGATCAGCAAGTCCCGCAAAATGCTGACCATCGAGCAGTTCCAGAATCCGAAGCTGAGCGAAATGCAGACCAGACAGAACTATACGAACGTCATGCGCTATTTTACCGGAATGATCCGCTTCCTCATCCGCCGGGGCAAGCTGGCAGACAATGATCCGGAGATCATGGCGGCGCAGCTCTGCCTCCCCGTTTCCGTCTGGATCGATCTCTGCGATCGGGAGCCGGAGCGCGAAGAAGAAGTGATAAAACTGATCGAACGGCATGTCCGGCAGTTTTTCAAAATGTATAAGGAGCACTCATAAACATGAGATCACAACAAGGTCTGAATGCCGATCATTTAAAGCTGATAGCCATTCTCGCCATGACGATAGACCATATCGGCGATCTGGTCTATCCGGGCTTCCCCGCCGTGCCTGCAGCGATCGGCTTACATATTGTGGGACGGCTGACGGCTCCGATCATGTGGTTTTTTATATGCGAAGGCTATCACTACACGCATAATGTGAAAAAGTATATGCTGCGAATGGGAATTTTCGCGCTGATCTCGCATTTTGCTTACTGCTTTGCTTTCGGCATAAACATGATCCCGTTCAGCACGGGCGTCTTCAACCAGACAAGCGTAATGTATCCGCTGCTTATCGCCATTGTGGTCATGTGGATACAGGACAATGCTCTGCCGATGAAAAACTGGGTAAAGAACGTGCTTGTCGTTTTGCTGGTCCTGAGCGCTTTCCCTGCCGATTGGAGCTGTGTTGCGGTATTCGCCATATTGGGAATGTATAAGAACAGGGGCGACTTAAAAAAGCAGATGCTCGTTATGCTTCTGTGCGTTACCGTATATGCGGCCGTGTCCTTCTTCTTTGTGAGCAAGACCTATGCTCTGGTGCAGTTCGCCGTTTTGCTGGTATATCCGTTTTTGAAGCAATACAACGGGAAAAAGGGAACGGTAAAATGGATGAAGTGGTTTTTCTACCTGTATTATCCGCTGCACCTTGTCGTTATCGGCATTCTCCGCATCTGCATCTACGGAAACGTCGGTCTGCTGTTTTAAGGCGCCGACAAAAAGCGGTTTGACCGGTGTATGCCAAAGCGGCTGCCGGGAAGCAGCCGCCTCCGGACGATGTGCAGGGCGGCAGACGGGAAGACATTCCGGGGATCCCTTTTATTGCAGGATAAACAGCGGCTCGTGCCCGTCCGGGCACGACCGCAATTTATTTGTTTTGGAAGCTACCGAACGATAGGTTGTTTTTGGCGGCGATCCAGCCGCCGATCCTGCCGGATCACAAAAGCCCTGCGCATTTTGCCGCAGATCCCTGACACGCTTTTCATTGACGCGGCCGAATGCGGTGACCCGCGACAGATCGTCCCGATTCCCTCCCCGGGGAGCTATACTGCAGCTTACCCCCAAATCTTCACAACTTACCGTCTTCGGTATAGATAGAAAAAACACTCTGTGCTATACTGTTGTTTTAAAACCGAAAGGAGGTGCGGACATGAAGCTGTCTGTGGAACAGATCCCCCACGAAAACGAGGAGGAAGTGATCGTCCGTTGCCATGACGCGGAGGAGAAATGGGTGGAAGCGATCCGTGCGGTTACTGCCGGGGAGGTTTCCGTCAGCGCCTTTGCGGCGGAAAAGGTCTACCGGCTGAAGCTCAGTGACATTTACTACTTTGAGGTCGTGGACGGGTGCTCTTTTCTGTATGGCGAGAGCTCTGTTTTCGGGTGCCGGCAGAAGTTATATGAGTTTGAGGAACTGTGCCGTGGCTCTATGCTTTTCCGGTGCAGCAAATCTATGATCCTGAACGCAGACAAGATCCGCTGTGTCCGTCCCTCTGTATCCGGACGGTTTGAGGCCACGCTGACGAATAACGAAAAAGTGATCATTTCCCGGCAGTATGTCAGCGAACTGAAGCGGCTGCTGGGGGTATAGGAGGTACTTATGAAAAAAGTCGTGTTTTGGCTGCACCGCTTTGTGGTGGCTTACGGGATCATTATGCTCAGTACCTTTTTCATGTGTCTGCTGTTCAATCCCGCCTCCGAATTGCCGGTGGTATCTTTTTTCGGCAGATGTATCCTCTTCACCCTGGTGTGTATGGCAACGTTGGTCGTTTATTATTCCCGGACAGAGCTGACGCCGAGGAGCTGGTGGATCCGCACGATAGGGCATGCGGTCTTACTGGAGGCGGTCTTGCTGCCCCTTGCGCACCATTGGGAATTTTGGTACGGACCGTTGGATGCGGTCATTTACGCCGGGTTTATTCTGGTGGCAAAGATCCTTTGGCATCTGATCAATTTCGGCCAGAGCATCCGAACGGCTACGCAGATCAATGAACAGCTTCTCAGGCGCCGCGACCGTCAGGAACAGGGAGGAGACTGAATGGAAGGCTCAAAAACGGAATGGCTCCGCTGTCCCCGATGCGGCGGCAAGACGAGAACACAGATACGTCCGCATACGGTGCTGGAGGATTTCCCGCTGTTCTGCCCGAAATGCAGATACAGCTGCGTGATCCGCTTCAGGGGCGGGGAAATGGAAGAGATCAAAATGCCGGGCACCGGGAGCTGACATGACCATGCAAAAACGGTCATACGCAGGTCGCTTAAAACGGGTCGCCGCAAGCGCCCTCCTCCTGTCCGTTGCCGCAGCTATCGGTTTCCTTGCGTACATAAGCCCGCCGAAAGACGATGCGGAAGCCTTTCATTATCCTCCGGAGTTCTTCTGCGCAGATGCAGAAAACCGTATCGACTACCAGACGGACGGAAAATGCGCGGCGTATGCCGCCGCCTATCTTCTGCGGCATTTTGGGGAGAAAGCGGACGGAGAAAGCCTGTTTCCGGAATGCAAACGGCTGCTTGGCTTCGTTCCGGCAAACAGCATCGCCGATGTTTTTGAACGGCACGGGTATCAGGCAGCGGCTTACCACGGAAGCCTTGACACATTGAAGCAGCGGTTAACGGAGGGGCATCCGGTCATCGTTTTCCTCCGGATCCCGGGAGATACGCACTACGCCGTCGTCGTCGGCTATGATGAGCAGCACATTTATCTGGCGGACTCCCTTGCGGAAAATGCCAACGCGTCGGATGCGCGGTACAACCGGGTGCTGACAACGGAGGAGTTTGAAGCTGTGTGGAAAACCGGAACGCTGCTTCCTGACAATATGTATATCACCGTCTCAAAAAAGCTGCCCGCCATGTACACGTCAGAGAGAGGAACCGCATGAGGATATTTCTGCTTCTTTTGCCCATCGCATTCTTTTTCACCGCTTTTACGGTGAACGCCGCCATGTTTCGCCCGGAGAAACGGCCGGAAGCGAACATAGACGGGCGCAGGGTGACATTTTCGAGCGGCAGAAACCGTCTTGCGGGTTATCTCTGGAACGAGTCGGGAACGCGCGGCCTCATTGTTTTTGCGCACGGAATGGGAACGGGCGTCGAATATTATCTGCCGGAGATCCGCCACTTTGCCGCACAAGGGTATACAGTGTTTGCCTTTGCCTACAGCGGCTATCCGGGAAGCTCCGGACATTTTTACGGCTTTCCGCAGGCGGTGACCGATCTGAAAAACGCACTTGATTTTGTCAGTGACGGCTCATCTCCCGTCATTCTGATGGGACACAGCATGGGCGCATACGCCGTCTGCGCAGTGCAGCAGTGCACGGATAAGCCGGTAGCCGGGATCGTCGCCTATGCGCCGTTTTTCTCACCCCGCGAGGCAGTTATCGCGGAGGCGACCGGAAATATGCCCAAATGGGGAAAGCTGTTGTGCGGCCTGATCCTGCCGATGCAGCGTCTTTTGTTTGGACGGAATGGCAACCTGACCGCCGCAGCGGGGCTTTCCCGCGCCCACACACCGGCGCTTGTCCTGCAAGGCAGCGAGGACGTTGAAGTGACCCCCGACGGCTGCGCTCTGTATGCGCACCGCGGCGAGCTGTCCGATGCCCCCGTTACCTTTCGGCTGATCACGGAGAAAGAGAGCAGCGGACACATGACGGTGATGCGGAAAAAGGGCAGTCAAACGGTCAATGAAGATACCGTCCGTCAGGTCGACGCATTTCTTGCCACGATACTGCACCGATGAGACTTGCCGGGCGCTTGACGCAATGATTCGCCGGCACTTCGCTGTAAATAAATTCAGGGGGCTTCTATAATGGAAACAGAACGATTGATACTCAGAAAATGGAAGGAAACAGACGCCGAGAGCCTGTTTGCCTATGCCAAGGATCCGGATGTCGGTCCGATCGCGGGCTGGCCGCCGCACCGGTCGGTCAAGGAAAGCCTTGACGTGATCAGGCATGTGTTTTGCGGTGCAGAATGCTATGCCATTTGTGAAAAAGGAAACGGAGAAGCCATCGGCGCCATCGAGCTGAAATTGAACGGGCATACCGATATGACCGAGCGTGACGATGAATGCGAGCTTGGCTATTGGCTGGGAAAACCGTTCTGGGGCAGAGGGTATATGCCGGAAGCCGCAAGAGAGATCCTCCGTCACGGATTCGAGGATCTCGGAATGAATACGATCTGGTGCGGCTACTATGAGGGCAACCGAAAATCAAAAAGAGTGCAGGAAAAACTCGGATTTGTCTATCATCACACCTGTCACGATGTCCCCGTGCCGCTTCTGAATGAGGTGCGCATCGGTCACACAAATATCATGACGAGGGCACATTGGGAAGCACTCCACGCCTAAAGCGAAAACGGGGAAGTATGGAGGAATACAGTATGAAAAACCGTGCGCTGGTCGTCATCGACCTACAAAATGACATCACGAAAAATTACAGGGAGATCATGGCAAACGTCAATGCGGCGATCGACCGGGCGGCCCAAAAGGGGCTGTGGATCGTGTACATTCAGCACAACAACCTGTCGGCGGGAACCAAAACCTTTATGCCCGGCACGCGCGGCGCAGAACTGGTGCCGGAGCTGAACATCGTGTCAAGCCATATTTTCACGAAGTCGAAAAGCAATGCCCTGACCAGCGAGGAGTTTGCCGCTTTTATCAGGGAAAACGGCATTGACGAGTTTTATATCGCCGGTGCGGATGCCGCCGCCTGCATCAGATCCACCTGCTATAACATGGCGAAAAGCGGCTATACCGTTCATGTGCTGTCAGACTGCATCACCAGCTACGATAAAAGCAAGCTGCCGGAGCTGCTTAGCTATTACGAAAGCAAGGGCTGCGAAGTCCTGACGCTTCGGGAAGCTGCGCAGGCATAACGGCCGCACGAGGAAAGGAACGGATCCTATGAATAAAACCATTGCCGGAATCGGATCGGTCATTGTCGTGATAACCGTTGTCCTCTTTGCGATCCTTATGCTTGTGTCCGATCTCGCAAGCTATGTCGTCTGCATTTTTCTCGCGCTGGGCTATCTTCTTATGATCGCAGGCTTTCACAACGAAAGCGGCGAAAAGCGGAAAGTCGCGGCAAACGCCGGACTGATGTTCGGGTGCATCTACGCGGTTTTGATCCTGCTGGTCTATTTTGCACAGGCGACAGCCGTCAGAAACGATCCGCTGAACGAACAGGCGGCTATGCTTCTGGATTTTTCAAAAGGCAGCCTGCTTTTCAGCTATGATCTGCTCGGCTATGGCATGATGGCGTTATCCACATTTTTTACGGGGCTGACGATCTGCCCGGAAAACAGGCGGGACAAATGGCTCAAGTCCCTTATGATGATTCACGGCGTGTTCTTCTTCGGTTGTCTGATCATGCCGATGACAGGCATGTTTCGTGCCGCCATGTCGGACGGGAGCGACAGCATCGGCGGAACCGTTGCGCTGGAGTTCTGGTGTGCCTATTTTCTGCCGATCGGCGTGTTATCTGCCATTCATTTCAGAAGTGAGGATGCACGCAAATGAGAATAAAACTTTTTATTTCTTTACTTATCATCCTGGGGCTTTCTGTTCTTCTGACCGCCTGTAATCAAAAGAACTTTACCGGAATCCGCGTGGCAAACCCGGATTCTTATCGTCTGGACATTGAGGAAATGAACGGAACGGATACGCACGCTTTGGAGC
>CAKUMQ010000006.1 GCA_934667845.1 uncultured Eubacteriales bacterium
GGGCGGGACGCCGTGCGTCAACCGGGTGTTAGGTCAAACGGGAATTACTTTTTGCGGCGGATCGCCACGAGGGCGCCGCCCGCCAGCACCGCCGCCAAGGCCACGCCCACGGGCAGCGACACGCCGGTGTCGGGATTGTTCGCATCGGGCTTGGACGAGCCGGACTCCGGCTTGTTATCAGAGCCGGAATTGTCGTCGGAATCGGCGTCGGAGCCGTCCTCGCTCTTCATGCCTTCCAGCAGAAGCACATAATAGTCCAGATCGCCGCTGTTCTCGACTCTCTCCTGCAGATCCGCGCGCAGGGCGTCAAACGCCGCCTTCGCCTTGTTGATCGCCTGCTCAAAAGCCGCTACGCCCGCTTTGTCGCCGGCATTCGGGACCTCGATCGCCGCGATCAGGTCATATACCGCCTTGACGGCAGCGTCATCTGCGCCGTCCGCCGCCTCACGCAGGGCAGCGATCTTCGCCACGGCGGCATCCACGGTGGCTTTCAGCTCGTCGAAGTTGTTGACATAATCGCGCAGGATACTTTCGAGCGCCTTGAAGCTGTCGCCGACCGACGTGACCGCCGCTTCGTTATCCAGCGTCAGCTTATCCGTCTCGGGCAGGGCGTTGATCTTACTGACCAGATCCGCGACGACCTCCTCTGCAGTAGCGCCGCTGAGGCACTCGGTATCGCCGCCGTGCAGCACCGTCACGTTGTAGGTGCCGGTGATACGCCGACCGTCGATATCGCCGTCGGCAAAGCCCACATACACGCCGTCGGCTTTCAGGAATTTATCCAGCTCGCAGCCTTCCAGAGAGGTCGTAGCACCGTTGATGCTGATCTGCCACTCGCCGTCGTCAGCCTTGTCGATCACGATATCCAGCTTGCTGCCGTCGATACGCGCATCCTGCAGAATGGTATCCACGCTCATCGAACCGGGGATGGAAACCGCCAGAGAGTTGTTGCCGAGGCGGATATCCAGGGAGAGACCGTAATTAAAGCCCCACTGCGCAGCGTTGGCGGTCGGGTTCACAAAAATGGTGACTGTCTGACCGGCTTGAAGCGCAATATTCTCCACACGGATGTGCAAGCCGTCCAGAGCGAGCGGCTTTGTATAGATGGCGCTGTTGCCGGACGCGCTGCCGGTGCCCTTGCGGGTGATCTTCAGACCGGACTCGGTATCCTCGGCGGCGATACGGGTATCGCCCTCCGCGCCGTTGTAGATGACATCCTTTGCGGCGGGCACATTAACGACGGCGTCCATATCCGGGGCCGTCTCCTCACCGGAGGGATCGGAGGACTCTTCGGAGCTTTCTTCGGAGCTCTCTTCGGAGGAATCCTCAGAGGGCGCGGGCGGGTTTTCGGAGGAATCGTCGGAGACGGCGGGCGCCTCATAGCAGGTCTGATCGCCGCCGTGGATGGACGCAACGGTAAAGGTGCAATGGAACTCTTTGTCGCCCACATCGGCATGAGTGAAGGAGACGCGTGCCGTGCCGTCAGCAGCAATGTTCTCGGTAATCGGGAGATCCGTCAGGGCGACCGCCTCGCCGTTAATCGCGAGCTGCCAGACGCCGTTTACAACTGCAAACTTGACATCCAGCGCGGTGCTGTCCGCATTGAAGCTGTTAAACGTATATTCCGTTGTGCTGTAGCTGCCTTTTTTCCAGAACTTCACCTTTTTGCCGGTCAGATTGATCTGGAAGCCGATGCAGTTGTCGGAATCATGGTTGCCGGTGCCTCTCCACAGGAACATGAAGATCGCCTTGCCATTGCTGTTGGTGTTTCCGCTGAAATCAATGTCTTTCAGGGACATGTGCAGGCCGTCCAGCTTCAGGGCTTTGTACGCCACGGCATCGCCGGAAGCCGACGCACCGCCGGAACGGGTGATCTTCACGCCGTCAGCAACGTCCTCACAGCCGATCCCGCCGCCGCCTATTCTGTTGAAATCGTCCGTCGTAGGCTTATAGTGCGCCGCGTCGTCGCCCGCCGCCGCAAAGCCGACCGCAGACGTCACGACTGTCAGCAGCATCACCGCGCAGGCGATAACTGCCATCAGGGTTTTTGCCTTTTTCATGTGGTTAACCTCCTAAAAAAAGTATATAGTTTACGGAGCTGCTCTCCGTCGGGTACGGTATCAGCCGAAGAAGTTTTTGATTGAGGACTGCGCCGCAGGCTCCAGCGTCGCCGCGAGCTGCGACCAGGGCGTGCCGTCGTTCATCGAGCTGCCGATGCAGGAGACCGCCTCGGCGAAGTGACTGTCAAAAATATCCCAGGTGCGCAGCACCTTCTTGGATTTCCTGTTGATCTCGTTTATCTGCGTCTCGATCTCCAGCGGGATCACGTCCGTGTCGCCGTTTTTCCGCAGCTGGGCGTTGTGCTTGGTGGTATAGTCGATCGTTCCCTCATAGTGCATGACATACATATAGGCGACCGCATTCTTGACGTGCTTCGCCTCTTTGCCGAGGTAGTAGCCCATACAGTCGTAGGCACTGTAATAGTTCTTCGCCTGAGGGTCTTTCGGAACCGCGGTAAAGCCGATCTGTCCCTTAAGGATCTGGTCCTTGCAGGTCATGATGGTGGCTTGCGAACCGATGCACATCGCCAGCGCATCCTTCTTCATGCGCGCGGTCACGGTGGTGTTGTCTAGATCGATGCCCTTATACGCCACCAGCTTGGAGTACATCGTCATGGCGCGGGAGATGTTGCCGTCCTTCACCATGCTTTTCGGGCGGCCGTTGACAATGTCGATATAGTCGTGGCCGGTGGAGTTGACCAGACCCTGCGGGCCGTTATACATCCAGATCGCATTCGGGGACAGCTTTTCGACTGCCTTGTCCAGCGCGTTCCAGTCCCACTCGCCCTTTTTGAACTGATCGGCGGGCAGCGGCACACCGGCATCCTTTAACATATTGATGTTATAGAGAAAATACAACGTGGATTTGAGATCGGCCTCGCCCTTGACATCGAAGTAGTAATACTGTCCGCCGATGGCGAAGGCATCCATCCGCGTGCGGGCATCGTTCCAGAGCGCGTCCTTCACGTTCATGTGCTTGTTCCACGCCTGCACATACTGCTTTTTGATCATGTTGTAGTTGTATTTGCTGATGAGGATATCGGGGCAGCTGCCGCTGTTGACCATGTTGACATAGGTGGTGATCAGGTCATACCACGCCACCTTGGTCGGCTCGACCGTGATCCCGTATTTGTAGCCGAGCGTCGCCGACGACTCTATGTCCAGATAGGTCAGCAGCGTGACCTTTTTCTCCTTGTCGGTCTCCAGATCCGGCAGCTTCTTGTACACATCCTGCACATACTGCGGCAGCTTTTTCACCTCATCGGGAAGCACCTGGTCATATTCGGGGCGCTTCTTGGTGGTCGTGGTCTGCTGCTTCGTGGTGGCAGCGGTACCCTTGCCGCCGTTGTTGCCGCCGTTGCCTTTGTTGTCGGCAGCCGTGGTCTTATTATCGCTGCTGCCGCCCGCCGTGGTGCCGAAAATGTTGCCGGGATCAAAAATGCCGTCGTCCTCGGACGAATCGTCGGTTCCCGGAGTTTCGCCCGCCGCCGTCGTCACTGCGGTGTCGCCGTCGGAGCTTTCCGGCTCTTCCGCGGGCTGATTACAGCCCGCAAGGCCGCCCAGCAGCAGGCACGCCGCCATCACTAACGCCAGCCATTGCCATTTTTTCATACCTAGTTCTCCTTTCCTGATCAAAACCGGATCTTACTGTCCCGAATCCTCGGGGGGGACGGGCAGCGCCTCTGCCCTTTGCCCAAAACCGTATGCCGATCCGCACGGACCGGCTGTCATCACCTCCGGTTATCTGTTTTTCGTTATGCGCTTTATCCTACCAATCCCGAGCGCTCCATGCCTTGAACCAGCTTGCGCTGCAGGACGATATACATGATGAGGATGGGCAGAATGACCAGCAGGGCGCCCGCCTGCAAAAGAATGGCGGTCTCGTGCTCCTGCGCCCGCTGATTGACGATCTGCTCATAGAGCGTGCGCATACCGGACAGCGCCATGCTGACCGTGCGCATGTTGGGCGAAAGCACAGAGGTGTAGTAGTAGTCGTTCCAGTACCACACCACCGACAGAATGACGGCGGACACGCTCACCGCACCGGCGTTCGGGAGGATCACCCGCACAAAGGCGGCGAAGAAGCCGCAGCCGTCGATCAGCGCCGCCTCCTCCAGCTCGCGGGGCAGCCCCCGGAAGAACTGGCGGAAGATGAAGATGAACAGCCCCGCCTTGATCCCGGTGCCAAACGCCGCTAAGACATAGAAGGGGGCGGGCGTATTCAGCAGGTTTACGGTGCCGTTTACTCCGAACAGCCCGACGATCCGCCCCAAACCGAAAAAGTCAAAATACGCGAGATTGCGCGCCAGCGGGATAATGGTGAGCTGGGGCGGCACCATGACGGTGAGCAGCACCAGCGCAAACAGCAAGCCGCGCCCCTTGAACTTGAAGCGGGCGAAGCCGTAGCCCGCGGTGGCGCACACCGCCACCTGCAAAAGCGAGCTTGGAATATGGATCGTCAGCGTATTTTTCAGCGTCTCGCCGAAATCCAGTACCTCCCACGCCAGCTTGATATTGTCCAGCGTCAGGGATTTGGACACCCAGATCACGGAGGGGTCGATCCCCTCTGCCATGGGGCGGAACGCCATCGTGAGCATATACAGGATCGGGTATAAAAGTACGAAGCACAGTCCCGCCACCAGCAGGAAAAAGCCGATGTTGAACAGCACGCGCCCGACGGTCTGGGTCGCCTTTTTCGTCTGATCTTTTTTGAAGAAGTCGGCAGCTGCCGTATTCAATGAAGCACGCATATCACACCTCATAATACACAAAGCGGTTGATGATCCAGAAGCAGATCGCCACTGCCAGACCCACGATCAGCGTATACACCCACATCATCGCCGCGCTGTAGTTGAAGTCGCCGCCCGTGACATAGCTGAATATATAGCGCATGATCCGGTTGCCCGAGCTGCCGAACGTGTCGATCAGGGTGTAGACGACGTTGAGCAGGATCGTGGAGGAGGTCATGGGCAGGGTGATCTTCCAGAAGATCTCCCACGAGGTGCCGCCCTCCATCCGGGCTGCCTCATACATGGACACCGGGATGGACTGCAGCGCCGTCATGAACAGCAGCGTCTGAATGCCCGACGTCCACAAAAGCGAGAACACGCTGTCCACAAAGGTGGTGACAAAGCCCATCAGCTCCGAGCCGCCCGGCATCTTTTCCATCAGCAGCCCGAGCATCTCACTGTTGAACATCGCCGAGGTGCCGTTTTGCGACAGCATATCCTGCGACATGGCGTCGCCGTTTAAAATGGTGATGACCACGCCGTTGGCGATGATGATGGGGAGAAAGAATATGCCGCGCACCACGGTGCGCCCGAAGAACTTCCGGTTGAGCAGCAGCGCCAGAAACAGGCTTAAAAACACCGTGATGGGCACCTGATACACATAGGGCGGCAGCGAGGCGGTGAGCAGCGGAATAAAGTTGCTGTCCTCGGTAAACGCCTTGATATAGTGGTTGAAGCCGGTAATGGTCACGCCGTAGTCCGATCCGATGCGCAGCTCGCCCAGACTGAACAGAATGGACTGGAAGATCGGACCGATGAAGAAAAAGACCATGCCGATCAGCCAGGGCAGCAGAAACAGATAGCCTACCGTGCGCTTTTTCCGCTCATAGGACAAGGGTGAGCGTTTTGTCGATCGTTGTTTCACAAAATTCTCTCCTTCCGTCCGTTTAAGCCGCCGCACGGATCAGCGTGAAGCCGTTGGCCGCCACGGTGCAGCCGTCTGCGGTCTCCGCGGTCTCCGTGCGGTTGACCAGCAGCTTTGTGCCGTTTTCATACGTCAGCTCGCAGACACCCGTGCGGAGCTGCCGGTAATTGACAAGCGCCTGCCCAAAAACGGCGTCATACACGGGCAGATACTGCTGATAGCCCGCGATCACCGCATCGCCCCAGTCGGCATAGTCGGCGGCGTAGAAGCCGTCCACCTGCTCCTTGCCCGGCATGGGCAGCGTCTCGGGCAGCAGCTCATAGTGCGGCACCATGCCGGCGGCGAGGCAGTCGAGAAAAGCGCGGCTGTCGTCGCCGGAGGTATTCAGCGCCCGGAACACCAGCTGCCGGTCGCCCGAAAACACCATCTGGTAGAACGGCACGCTCTCGTCAAACAGGTCATAGCCGCTGTCCGTCTCCGGCACATCGGTGATGACCGAGGAGAACAGCGCCGCCGGATAGGCGGCGGCGACCGTGCTGACCGCCTGCTTCTGCGCCATTGCCTTCAGCGTGTCTGCCGCATTCTGCACCGCCTGTAAGCGGTTGTAGCCGTTTTCGGAATAGTCGCCGTAGAACATTTCGCCCAGACCCGCAAAGAGCAGTCCCGCGCCGGATCCGCTCTGCTGCAGGGCAGCCGTCTGCTTTTCGAGCAGGGCGTTGACCTGCGGAATCTTCAGAAAGTAAAATGCGCGGGTGCCGTCGGCGTGCAGGGTGTTGCGCTTATAGGTGTTCCATTTCACCACGCTCAGGTTCATGTCCCGCGCGGCATGATAATTGATCCGGATCCCGCCGCCGTCCCGGCGGAAGGTCACGGGATCGACCCGCAGCAGCAGCCGGTCTTCTCCCAGCTGCGCAGAGAGCGCCTGCAGCTGTGCCGCCGTGCCGACCGCTTTATCCGGTGTGAGGTCCCGCGACAGACCGGTGCGCAGCTGCGCCCGCTCGTATCCGGTATAGATCAGACTCAGACGGTCTGCGCCCGCCTTTTTCAGCTTTTCAACCATGTCGGCGCTTTGGGCAAACGTGGCGACCGGCTCGGTCACCGTCGTCTGGAAGCCGAGCACCGACCGTCTGTCACTGTAGCCGCCGAGCGTCGTCAGATACAGGGCGCTGTCCGGCGCCGCCTTGATGTCGCCCGCCTGATCCCTGACCACCGCCCGTGCCGTCGCCGCCATCTGGGCAAGGCCGGTATCCGGCGTGGAATTCAGCAGGAAATACCGCACGCTGACCGTTTTCACCTTGATCGGTCCCTTTTCGACGATCGTCGCCACGCGGCTGCTCGAGGTATTCGCCGTGCCCAGCGTGACCTCCTGCCGGTGCCGCATCGTAAACGTGAACCCGGCGTGGGCATAGCTCGAATCCTGCCCCTTGGCGCTGACGGACACGCTCGCATAGGCGGCACCCGCCTCCGCCATGCCCAGAAGCCCGCCCGAGGCGGACTGTATGCCCATAAAGGGCAGCAGGCAGTTTTCCGTCACGCTCGTGACATAGTCCGCGGCGGAGATATACTCATCCCCGTAAAGCGGGGCGCTGTAAGCCTTCAGCGACGATTTGTCTCCGCGAAGCCGCATGAGCGCGCCGCTGCCGTCCGGCGCCAGGATGAAGCCGTCGCTGTCCTCGCCCTGCGCATACAGAAAGGGCAGCACGGAAACCGACACGATCTTGAAATTCCCCTGCTCCTGGATCTTGTCGCAGAGCACCCGCACCCGGAGGCCGTCCTCGCACAGGCTGTATTCCACCGGCACGGCATAGCGTTCCTCCTCGAACACATACCACGCCTGAAATCCGTTTTCGGTCTTTTGCGCCGAGACCCGGGCGATGGCGGACATTTTCGTATTGATATTGGTAAACCCGTCCTCCATGTCCTCGATCACCAGAGCGGAACGCTCCCGGCGGCTGCCGTTTTCACTCCCGGCGGGAATGCTGAAATACCGCTCGCCGGAGCGCATATCCGAAAGCGCAAAGTCCGCCGTCCCGGCGTTAAAATACAGCGCGGTATATCCTCTCTGCGCAGCAAGCTCCATGCCCTCGGGCGCTGCGCCGGGGGTGAATGTTCCCTCGGCGGAGATATATCCGTCCTTCACATACCCCTCGGTGACCTCGGGAGGAGCCACCGAAGCGGCGGGGGCGCAGCCGGTCTGCAGCACCAGAAATACCGCCAGCAGCAATACACAAAGTCTTGCTTTCAACATGATCTCCTCCTCTCTTATTTTCTGAAGGACAGCTCTCCGTACACCGTGGTGAAAAAGCCGAACATCTGCAGCACCAGCGTCACGGTCAGCAGCAGCAGGATGACCACAGCCAGCACGCCCACCGCTGTCAGCAGCGCCATGCAGATGGTTTTTCCGGTGGTGTAGTTATGCACCGTCCGCTGCCCGTGGAATACCAGCACGACCGACCACAGCAGGCCTATGCCGGTCAGGGTGGTGATGAACACCTGCTCGGACAGCAGCAAAAACTGGCTGAGCACCAGCCCGACGGCGGAAAACGCGATATACGGGATAACGGCGATGGCAAGATAGGTCGCGATCTCGCCGAATTTCCCCTCGCCGTCCGAGATGGAGCAGACGCACCAGTTCATGCCCGCCACCACCACAAAGGGCAGGACGGTCGCCAGCACCTGCACCGGCAGGCTGAAGCTCTGCGGATCGGAGGTATTGAAGCGGAAGCCGGTAAACTGATTGATGAGGATGTTGACGATCACCCAGATCAGCAGCACCGCCAGGATCAGCCCGACATTCTGATACCGCTTGTGCTTTAACTCGTTGAAATTCTCCACCGGCCTGGTCATTACGCGCCAGACCAGCTTGAAGATATTGTCCTTATGCTCCCGGGCTGCCCATCTTTTCTCCACCATCGCCAGAAAACGGCGGTTGGTGACGGCGACCAGAGCGATCAGCAGCAGCACGAACAGCACGATGCCGATGCCCATATATTTCTGCATCCACTGCGTGCGCCAGTAGCCGAACGCCACTGACTCCCGTTCGGGATTATCGGCAAGCCGGAAGTATTTCACCGCTCCGGCGTAGTCCTCGTTTTTGAGCTTGGCCTCGCCGATGCCGAGATACGCCGCCTCGCTGTTGGCGTTGGCAGCCAGCACCTTTTCCCAGTGGCCCATCGCCTCGTCGTATTCGCCCAGATTGCTGTAGTGGGACGCCGTCAGGATGCTCTGCCCGTACGGCGTCACGGCGAACACGGTCACGTTTCTTTTCAGGGTGTCCAGCACATATACCTGCCCGTCCCGATACTCCACGGCGCTGCAGCGGCGGAACGCGCCCTGCTGCTCACCCGTGGTGCCGAAGGTCATCAGGCGGTTGCCCTGCATGTCAAACACATACACCCGCTGGTAGTGTACGTCCAGGGCATAGATGTTCTCCTCTGTCGCACACACGTCGGAAAACTTGGAATACCAGCTCTCCCCGTTGGAGGTGAAGGTCTCCGCCTCGCCCAGGTTGCCGGTATTGCTCAGAATATTCGTGCCGTAGTAGTTCAGCCGGCGGATCTGCTCCTCGTTGCCGTCGGTATAGGACGAGACTGCATAGATAAAGCCCTCGCTGTCAATGTCCAGACTGGTGTATTCCACCGGCACATAGTCCGAAAGTCCCTCACGGATCTTTTTGGAAAGGATGCTTTTCCAGAACCGGTCGATCAGCAGCTGCATCGTCGCCTTGACCGGCGGGCTGCCGAAATAGCCCTTGAACTCCCCCTCGTCGGCATACAGGATCACGCCCTGATACACGTTCTGGGAGATGATGTATACCGTGTTCTCCTTGTCTACCACCACCTTGGTCGGGTAATAGACGTCCGAGGTATATGTCTCGCTCTCCGGGCGGCGGTATTCCCGCAGGATCTTCCCCTCGCCGGTCATTTTGATGACGCGCTCGTTGTTGGTATCCGCCACATAGATCCAGCCGTTGTCCGCCACGAACAGCGAACGGGGATTGTTCATCCCGCCGTCCTGCGTGCCGTCGGCGGCGGTCAGCTCCCGGATCGTGCGCACCGGCTTAAAGCTGCGGTCATAGACATAAATGCAGTTGGCGCCGGTATCCAGAAGATAGAAGTTGCCGTCTTTATCAAACACCATGTCCTCGGGCGCATTCCATTCCTCGCCGCCGAGAGAGACGCCGTTCATGGTCCCGGTCGGACGGTAGGCATTCGGTGCGGGCAGCCCGGCGTACTCCTCGGTCTGTTCATAGGACAAATAGGGGACATCCGCCGCCATGGACGGCTGAGCAAGGAGCATAAGCAGACAAACCGTAAGAACACAGATCCATCCCTTGCGCATATGGTATTCCTCCTGTTCTTAAGCATTACCTTTCCCGGCAGGCGTGCCGGGAGGCTTATTCCTTGATGCCCGAATTCGTCATGGCCTCGATCACCTGAGACTGCGAAATGATAAACACCAGGATCGGCGGGATCATCATGAGCACCGCGGCCGCTGCCGCAACACCGGCGCGCGCAATGCCGGCGCTGCTGATCTGCGTGATCATGGTGGGCAGCCCCTTGAGCTGTTCGGAATAGATATAGGTGCCGTCCGCGCGTCCCCACATGCTGCCGAACGAGAACACCGCCATGGTCATAAACGCGGATTTCATGTTGGGCATGACGATCTTCCAGAAGACCACGCGCTCGGGCGCGCCGTCGATACGCGCCGCCTCCATCAGGGCGTCCGGCAGCGCCAGCATGTTCTGCCGCATCAGGAACAGCCCCATCGGATACGCCATCGTGGGAATGATCATCGCCCAGTAGGTATCCGTGATGCCGAGCACCGACACCAGCATAAAGTGCGGAAGCCCCAGCACGTCGCCGGTGAACATCAGCGAGATGACCACGACGTTAAACAGGGCGTCTCTGCCGCGGAATTTCTGCTTGGCGAGCGGATACGCCGCCAGCGAAGCGAAAAACAGCTGGATCGTGGTGCAGACCACCGCGATAAAGACGCTGTTGAAAGCATAGCGGCTGAAGGGCACCCACAGGTCGGACGCCAGCCGGAACAGGCTGGCAAAGTTCTCCAGAGAGGGGCGGGAGACCCAAAACCGCGGGGGAAACACAAAAATCTCCTCCATCGGCTTTAAGGACTGCAGCAGCGCATACACCAGCGGGACCATCATGACGACACCCAGCAGGGCGAGGAAAAACAGAATACACAGTGTGCCGAGATTCGAACGGCTCACGCGCTTGTTACTTAATGTCACCGAAGCTCTCCCCCTTCCTACTCATCCGTCTTGATGATCAGGGACACCACGTTGCGGGTCAGCAGCATCACCACAAACAGCATAACCGCAATGGCGCAGGCATAGCCAAATTCCATGCGGGTATTCGCCATATCCCCCAAATGCGTCAGGATAGTGGTGGTGGAGTTGTTGGTGCTGGGGTGTCCGGTGAGCGCGACCGGCACGGCGCTCACGGAAAATGCCGTCGTGATCTGCATGATGGCGCCGAACATCAGCTGCGGCTTCATGCTGGGCAGGGTCAGATAGTACAGCTCCTGAAAGCGGTTGTGGATCCCGTCGATATAGCCGGATTCGTATACCGAGGTGTCGATGGTCTGCAGACCTGCCACAAAAGACAGGAAACCCACGCCGAGACTCAGCCACAGCTGCACGATGATCACGATGGTCACGTTGTAGGCGGGGTCGGTCAGCCACAGCACCGGCTCCTGAATAATGCCGAGCCGCATCAGCAGGTTGTTGAACAGACCGTAGGCATCGCCGCTGAATATGTAGGTGAATATGGTGATGGCGCTCACCAGCGTGGAGGGCAGATAGAACACCGCCGTCATGATCACCCGCAGCACCCGGTTCATCTCATTGATCAGCCACGCGAGGATAAGCGCTAAAAAGTAGCTGACCGGGCCGGTGAGCACGGCGAACACCACCGTGTTTTTGACGACGGTGCCGAAGATGTCGTCCTCTAAAAACATGCGGATGTAGTTGTCAAAGCCCACAAGCTTCGGCATGGTCACCATGTTGAAGTCGGTGAAGCTGAGAAAGACCGCGCAGAGCACGGGAACGACCGTGAACAGAATAAATGAGAGAAAGAACGGCGCCAGAAACAGAGCGGTACTCAGCGTCATCCGGTTGCTCCGTTTTAAAGAGGATGGTTTCTTTTTCATGTTCTCACTCCTTATTGACGCCGAATTCCTTCTGTTTCCGCCGCATCTCCGTGTTGATGATGCCGTTTTGCGTCAGCAGCGATTCCTTATAGTTCAGTCCGTTGTACACGGTGTTGCGGAAGCCGTTGTTGAGGCCGCGGGTAACGTAATAGTCGCCCAGCACCACCGGGATCAGGGTCAGATCCTCCCGCGATCTCTGCAGCGTTTTCACCTCGCCGTCCGACCAGGGGAGCTGCTTGAGCGCCTCCATATCGGCGGGCGCATAGCGGGACGCTTTGCCCAAAACGGATTCGAGGGCGTTGCCGTAGGCCGCCTGGGTATCCGCCGACGCCCACCATTTCATGAACGTCCACGCGTTTTCCTTGTGACGGCTGTCCTTCAGCATGATCACTGCCGTGCCCGTGCCGTTCTGGCTGCGGTCGATCGAGCCGTCCTCCTTTTTCGTGCCGGGGATGGGCGCGATATCCCACAGACCGCGGATCTCCGGCGCTGCCGCCGCCAAGCTGTTATAGGTCGTGTAATCGCCGATCGCCAGCGGCATTTCGCCGGTGCGGAAGCGGTCATAGAGGCTGAATTCCAGATCCAGCTCGTATTTGGTGAAGAACTCGGTATACTCCCGAAACGCTTCGCCGATGAGCGAATCGTCCAGCCGGATCGCGGTGAGATCGTCGGTATACAGGCTGGCGCCCCGCTGGAGCAGCAGCGTGTAGAACGTGGTGACGGCGCTGGGCAGTCCCACGCGGAGATTGTTGTGCTGCAAAAGCGGGAGCAGCTCGTAGAGATCGTCCCACGTCTCCGGGACCCGGATATCCAGCTCCCGCAGGATGTCCTTGCGGTAGAACATCACACTGTAGGTCAGGGTGATGGGCAGACCGAACACCTGATCTTTATAGGTATAGGGCACCATCAGCGACTCGCCGAGCGCGCTGACGACATCGGCGTAGCCCGGGTAGGCGGACAGATCCTCCAGCACACCGCGCGCGCCGAGGTTGACGGGCTGATCCTGCGCCGCCGTCAGGATCACATCCGGCGCCTTGCCCGCAAGGATCGCCTGCGTCAGCGACAGCGTGACCAGCTTTAAGTTGACCGGGATATCCGGATGCTGCCGGGAGAACTGTTCGTTCACGAGGTTCTGCAGGATCTCGGAATTTTCGTTGCTGCCGCTGTACCACACCGTTACCGCTTTCTGCGGGTCTGCATCAGTCCCCTGCCCGACGGCAGAGTAATCGCAGAAGAACGAGCCGAAAAACGAACGGAGCTGATACCACATCGAGCGGAAAAAGCCCGCCTGCCAGTCGCCGTCCGCCTGCGGATCGCTGATCAGATACAGCTTATCTATGCTCACCGCCGTCTCCTGCAGCTGCAGAACCAGCGAGGAGATCGAGGCGATATTGCCGCTGTACTGGCTCAGGCGGTCCTGCATACGGTAGGAATCCGCCACAAAATCCGCCAGCTGGTCGGCAGCCTGACTCAGCACACTGATAAGACCGCCGGCCGCCCCCAGCTCCCTCAGCCCGTCGGCAATGTCGTCCAGCTCTTTTCTGATCCCGTTAAAATACGGGATCAGAATGGGGATCTCCGCCTCGAGGTCATAGTCGCGGTAGGGATCGGGCGAAGCGCCGGTGACCATCACGATCTGGCGGTAGAGGTAGTTCATGGCAAACGCCGCGTCGTCCATCCGCTGCACATAGTCCCGCAGGACGCCCAGCGCCACCTCCATGGTGATGACATGCTCCCCGGCGTCGAGATCCAGCAGCAGGGCGTTGCCGTCGGCATCGCCGACCGTGAGATAGCCCCACTTGTCACTGTAGGGGAACCGCGCCAGATCCTCCTCCGTGTAGAGCGGCACGCCGTCTACGCAGATCTGCCGGCAGGCAAACAGTCCCGGCAGGCTGTCCTGCTTATAGCGCAGCGCCAGCCGGTACCGCCCGTTCTGCTTGACCGAGACCTTCCACGACACCGACTGCCCGAGCCGCAGGAAGCGGGAGCCGGACAGACAGTTCACTTTTTTATACACCGGGTCAGAGGGCGAGGTCAGCGCATCCGTGCGGTCGATGCCCGCCGAAATGCTGCTGTCGTTTTTGCGGTACAGCTCCTCCGCCTCCAGCTCGATGACGTCGCCGGTAAAGGGATAATTCTTCTCCTCCGGCTTGTCAAACGTCACGCCCACCTCCACCGCAAGCAGGCAAAACCCGCCCTCCGGAGAGGAGAGCGTCAGGGAATGGGTGCCGGCGGTCAGATAAAAGCGGTAGTCCCCCGCCTTGCCGGTATCGTCCGCAGGGATATAGGTCGCGACCTCCGACAGCTGCTCCGCATCCGGTTTGCGGTCGTTGGCGCCCGCGACATGCACGATCTCCTCCTGCGTCCACACGCGGGGCAGAGACAGCGTTTCCGCCTGCCGGAAGGGCAGCGCGCCGTCCACATACACCGCAAGATCGCTGTTGCGGTAGGTGTCGAGCGCCATATAGGCATAGGTCAGGCGCAGCGCATACATGCCGGTCTCGGCGACCGTCAGTGTCAGCACCGCCTTGCCCGCTTCTCCGATATGGATAGCCGGCTGACCGTCAAAGGGCTTCACCGTCACACCGCTGCTTTCGGGCAGCAGCGCGTCGCTTTTCAGCACCGCGCCCGCACCCGCCGACGGCACATCCGCATGTGCCGCCATATACTCGCGGTAGTCGTCCTCCTCGTATTTCCCCGCCAACAGGGTCTTCCAAGAATCATCGGCAGCCGGTTTTTCCTCCGCCGCAGCCGACGGCACAACGGTGCCGGACGCCAGCAGTATACCCGCCGCGGCGGCAGCGAGCAGCCGCCGCCAGAATCCGCTGTTTTTCCCTGCCATATCCTCGCTCCTTTCCCGGTCTGCACGCCGCTGTATTTACCACATGCCCGCCGTATCCTGCAGCCCCTGTGCGCGGAACCGGTCGTTGATCTTGCTGATCTGCTCCAGCATAAAACTGAAAAGCCCCTCGTCCGTAAACCGGTCATTTTCACCGTTGAACTGCCACAGGGTGGCGAGCTGCACGCCTGATCGCACCATCGTCTCCAGATAGACCGGGAAGTTTGCGCGCACAAAGTTGTCGGCTGTGTCGGCGGTGAGCACGCCGCAGTCGCCGAATTCGCCGAAATAAAAGCCCTTGCCCTCCGACTTGGCGGTGCGGCTGTACAGCTCCAGCAGGTCGGCAAATGTCAGTTCCCGATCCGCGAGCTTATACGTCCAGTCCGGTCGCTGACAGCCCATGTGCAGGCTCATGACATTGGCGGGATCGGGGGTGCAGTAGCGGAGCATATACGCGTAATCCGCCGTCGTGCCCTTGCGCCAGTCCGGCGCCCAGGCGTGGTTTTCGTCCGCCTTCAGCCCCGCCTCGCGCAGGGCGCGGGCAGCCTCCCGCAGGATGGCGTCGCCGGTGGAGATCATGCGGTAGTCATCCGCCTCGCGGATGGCCGCGGCAATCTCGTGCACCATGCGATACCCCTCCGTCGAGGTGAAGTTGTCGTAGTTGTCCGCGGACGACGGGATATCCGCCGAGAGGTTTGTCTCGTTTGTGACCTCCCAGCCCCACACGGCGGGGCTGTCCTTATAGCGGGTCACGACCTCCTTGACAAACCGCCTGCGCATCCGCATGGTAGCGCTTTCGGGGTCGCCGATGGCGGAGATCTTATCCCCCTGCGCCAGCATACCGCTGAAAAAGATGCTGATGATCAGCCCCACATGGCTTTGCTCGGCTTCCGCCACCACCAGATCCGCCACCTGCAAAATATCGTCCAGTGCGCCGTCTTCGCCCGCCTGATAGCGCTGCACCTGTTCTTTGGTGATGTGCATCAGCGGGAAACGCGCCACGGGGATGCGGTACTTTCTCATGATGGCAAAGGATCTTTTGTACTGCGGCTCACCTGCGGCATCCTTGCCGTACATCCACGCCATCAGATATTCGTTGACACCGTAGGCGTAAAAGGGCTTGCCGTTCATCCGGAATGTGCCCTTATCGTCTACCGTAATGCCGTATTGCATGAGACGTGTACCCCCTCAGGACTGCTTCTTCTTGATCACAAAGACATACACCGCCGCACCGGCAGCCGCCAGGATGATCACGCCGCCCGCAATGCAGACCGGCAGCACCCAGCCGGGCTTGTCGGACACGTTCGGGTTATCCGCCGGAACGGTGGCGGAGGTAGCGGTCGCCTGCGATTCGCTGCCCGCCGCCGTAGTCACGGCGGCGCTGCTCACCGCAACCGCAAACTGCCGCAGCTCCTTGCCGTCGGGATCAAACACCTTGACCGTGCAGGCGGCATCCACAACGGCGGTATCGTCGCTGACCGCCTGACCCGCCGCATCCAGCACCGACAGGGTATACCCCTCGCGCAGGGCGATGCTCCGCTTAAACTTCTCAAGCGCGATCGGCTTTTCCACGGTGATGAGGCTCTCGGCATCCGCGATGGCGAGCTTTGTGGACGCAGACTGCATATAGGTCTCCAGCGCGGGACCGGACACCGCCGTTGTAACCCCGCTCTGCTCCGGTGCTTTCGTGGCCATGGCAGAGTTATTCGTCCGCTTTGTGGTCGTTGTCGCGGTCGTCTGACCGGGCTTTTTCGTGGTCGTGGTCGTGGAGGACGCCGCCAGCTTCCAGTATTCGTCGGTGTTCTGCAGCCCCATCTGTTTGAACTGCGCGTTGGTCTTTTGCAGCTCAGCCAGCATATAGCTGAGCAGTCCCTCGTCCGTAAACTCGTTGTTGTCGCCGTTGAACTGCCACATCGTGCCCAGCTGGACGCCGGATTTCACCATTGTCTGCACATAGGTCGGGAAATTGGTTTTCACAAAGCTGTCCGCATTGGCGGAGGTGAGCACGCCGCAGTCGCCGAATTCGCCGAAAAAGAAGCCCTTTCCGCTGGCTTTGGCAGTTCGCACGTATTCCTTCAGCAGCTCCGCAAACGTCAGGCTCTTGTCCGCCAGCTTATATGTCCAGTTCGGTTTCTGGCAGCCCATATGCATGCTGACGGTATCCGTCGGATCGGGCGTGCAGTAGTTGATCATGTACCGGAAATCCTCCACCGTGTCGCGGGTCCAGTCCGGTGTCCAGTTGTGGTTGGAATCGACCTTCAGCCCCGACTCGTGGAGTGAACGGGCGGATTCGCGCAGGATGGCATCGCCGGTGGAGATCATGCGGTAGTCATCCACCTCGCGGATGGCTTTGGCGACCTCGCGCACCATGGTGTAGCCCTCCGCCGAGGTGAAGCACTCGTATCTGTCCTCGGCATTCGGCAGATCTGCCGAGAGGTTCGTCTCGTTTGTGACCTCCCAACCCCATACGGCGGGGCTGTTCTTGTAGCGGGCGACGACCTCTTTGGTAAATTTAATGCGCATCTGCATGGTCTTGCTGTAGGGATCGCCAAGCGCAGAGATCTTCTCGCCCTGCGCCCGCATGCCGCTGAAAAACAGGCTGATGATCAGACCCACATGGGTCTTTTCGGCTTCCGCCACCACCTGATCCGCCACCTGCAAAATATCGTCCAGCGCGCCCTTTTCGTTCATCTCGTAGCGCTTGGCCTGCTCGCTGGTGATGTGCATCAGCGGAAAGCGTGCCACGGGTATGTTGTATTTCTGCATGATGGCAAAGGATTTTTTATACTGCACGCCGCCGAACGGATCCTTGCCGTACATCCACGCCATCAGGTATTCGTTGACGCCGTAGGCATAGATGGCTTTGCCGTTCATTCGGAATGTGCCCTTGCTGTCTACCGTGATGCCCCATTTCGGAGAAGAGGCTGCCGACGCGGAAAATGCCGGGAACAGGCAGCTTGCCAGCAGGCACACCGCCGTCAGCACCACAACTATACGCTTTTTCATGATCGTCTCCCCTTTTACCTTTTTATCTATCGGTTATGTCTTTCTGCCTTTACGGATATGGTCGTGCCGTCGCCCGGAACGGCATAACGGACGGCGTTTTGCGCCGCGCCGGTGCCAAGGGTGGTAAAGCAGCGCGTTTTTGCGCCGTTTTCCCCGTCCTCACGCGGTCCCGCGCAAAAGCGCGGCCGACCTGCGGGATGTCGCCTTTCCGGCGGGAGCTGCGGCGTTTGGCGGCGCGTTTTCCGTCAGACCGCGGTTGCGTCTGACGGGCGCCGCCGGATGAACATGCGGCATGCCTCCTTTGCGGATCTTTTTAGGAAACTGTTTCCAATCAGCGTAAAAACCGATTGTATTTTTACCATAAAAACGGTTCGCCGAATGGGCAATCTAAAAAATGAGCATAGAAACGTCTGATTGGCATGGGAACTGTTTCCATTTGCCGTATAAAACATTTGCCGTCCGGTTTTCGGCGCATACCGCAGCCGTCCGCCTCCGAACAAGCCCTGACCCCCGACACCAGGCGCCGCGCCGCATTTTTGCCCGGCGCACCGGCTTCCCGCCCCTGTCGGTCCGGCGCACCGCGGCGCGGTGTCAGACCGACCCGGCAGGACCGTCGGCGTTTCCCGCCCGCGCTTCCGCAGTGCCGCAGCGTCCGGCAGCTTTCTGCCGCACACCGCCGCCCGGAGGCTTTGCAGGCGTTTGCCGCCGCACGGATCGGGTCGCCTTTTCCGCGCGGCGATAACTGTTTCCAGCAATTCATCATCTTATGTTGTACATTTTAGCACAACTTTTTATTTTTGTAAAGCAAAAATATATATTCTTATAAAACAGACAAAATCACATTGTTCTTTTGTGCAACATGACAGATTCCTTTTCTCGAGCCGATTCGCCGCGCCGCGCTTTTGGAAACAGTTTCTCGCAGCCGTGCCGAAAGCGCTCATTCCCCGTCGGCGCGGCGGAAAAGCACCCGCACCACGGCGGTATTCTTCAGCTCAGCAGCGTTTTCTTCTTTGTCCGGTAGTACAAAAGCCCGGCGGCATCCGCCAAAGCCCAGCCGATCGGAACCGACCACCAGATCCCGGTCACACCGACCGCGGGTATGGCAGACAGCAGATAAGCGAGCGCCACGCGGGTGCCCAGCGAGATCACGGTGAGCACGACGCTCATCCCGGGCTTTCCCAGCGCGCGGTACAGCCCGTAGAGCAGGAACAGGCAGCCGATGCCGCAATAAAACGCGCCCTCGATCCGCAGATAGCGCGCTCCCTCCCGGATGACCTCTGCTTCTCCGGCGTCCACAAACAGCGTCATCAGCGGCTCAGCCAACCCGCAGACAAGCGCGGAGACGATCGCGCAGAACGCAAGCGAAACGCCCACGGCGCTTTTCAGCCCGACGCGGATCCTCCCGCTCTCCTTTGCGCCGTAATTCTGGGCGATAAACGTGGAAAAGGCGTTGCCGAAATCCTGCACCGGCATGTAGGCAAACGCGTCGATCTTCACGGCGGCGGCAAAGGCCGCCATCACCACGGAGCCGAAGCTGTTGACCAGCCCCTGCACCATCAGGATGCCGAGGTTCATGACCGACTGCTGCACACAGGTCAGCGTGGAGAACGAGACGATCTCGCGGATGCGTCCCCGCCGCAGGCAGCGGACGCTCCCGATCGCGCGCACCTGCGGGAAGCGCACCAGCGTGTAGGCCACGATGCCGATGCCCGAGAGATACTGGGCAATGACGGTCGCCTCCGCCGCACCGCCGACCCCTCTGTGCAGCCCGATCACAAACCAGAGGTCGAGCGCGATATTCACCCCCGCGGACACCGCCAGAAAAACAAGCGGTATGACCGAATTGCCGATCGCCCGCAGAAACGAGGCAAAATAGTTATAGAGAAAGACCGCCGGGATCCCCATGAAGATCACCAGCAGATACGCCCGCATATCCCCCCAGACCCCGGCGGGAACGCGGAGAAAAACGCGAAGCCCGTTCAGACAGGCATAGCTTACGCCGTCCAGCAGCACGGTGACAAAAGCGATAAAGCAGAAGGACGCGCAGAGATCCTCGCGCAGCGCGTTTTCGTCCCGCTGACCGAAGCGGATGGAAAACAGCGCGCCGCTGCCCATGCACAACCCGAGGATCACGGAGGTCAGAAAGGTCATCAGCGTAAAGGACGACCCGACCGCCGCAAGGGCGTCCCGCCCGAGAAACCGCCCGACGATCAACGTGTCGGCAATATTATAGCCCTGCTGCAGCAGATCCCCCAGGATCATGGGGACGGCAAAGCGCAGCATGGACCCCGTGACAGATCCCTGTGTCAGATCCCGGTTCACAGCCATTCCTCCGCAGTCTGCATATTTATTCTCTTATTATAGGATCATCCGCCCGGCAAGTCAATACGCCCCCCGCTTAAAGTCCCGCCCGGCGTAAGCGGTGCGCTGAATGCGCCGCTTTTTCCGAGGCGGAGGGCAACGGCAAAAACAGCCCGCGCACCGCTTTGACGGCACGCAGGCTGCTCGGTTCGGGGCGTTCAGCAGAACACGGTGTCGTATGTGTCCCCGTGTTCGGTATAGAAAAGCTCGCTGACCGCATCGGAGGTGAACACCTCCAGCATCTCGGCAAAGCCGTCGATCAGTTTCTCCGATGAACGCAGCTTATCCAGAGGGTACCAGAACACCTCGCCTTCGTCGGACGAGGTCAGTTCACCCGAAAAACGGTCAGCCGTATACAAAAAGACAATAAATCTTATCCCGTCCTCTTTGCAAAACTCCTTGATCCCGCACAGCTTCGGCGCCTCTACCGTCAGCCCCGTTTCCTCTTTCATCTCGCGGATAACGGCGGGGGTAACGTATTCCCCCTTTTCCACATGACCGCCGGGGAAATTCCAGCCGTGCCATGCCAAGCGGCTTTTCTTATCCTGAACAACAACATTCCCCTGTCCGTCGCCGATCATGCACATGACGGTCAGTTCGACTTCTTCCGTTCTTGCCATCGGCAGGCTTCCTTTCTGAGCGTGAGTGTGCGGGCAAAGAGATGGACGGAAACCCTATCCCCTTTGACAGCATAAGTATACCATATTCCCATTATAAAGTCCATACAAACGCAAAGCGGCTGCCGCAAACGAACAAATTTCGCTCGCGGCAGCCGCCCGGTATGCTGTAAAGCAGCTTTAATAGCCGACTTCCTTTAAAGCATTTTCTATCTGCGCCTTGGTAAATCCGTAATATGCCATGGTATCTTTCAAATTTTCTCTCGAAGACCCTTTGCTGTGTTCTTTAGCATACAATACCGCTTGCTCGTCATAATTGATATTGATATGTGCGACAACAAATTTAGCGTCTTCCAAAGGGTAGCTTTCAAAATCCGCCAATATCGTGTCCGTTAAAAAGCTCGGTCCGCAATGCCAGAAACCGATCTGGTCGTAAGCGCAAATTGCCGCATTCTCCTGGCTTTTGGTCAAAGTTGCCGTATATTTGCGGCTTTCCACTTCCTGCCTGCAAACGGTACAGGTCATTACCTCGGTACCGTCCGTCACCGTACCGTCGGAATTGATGATAAAGTTTTTCTTGACCTGCCAATCACCCTTGGTATGCGGCAATTCCCCTATTTTCTCGGTACACACCTTTTGACAGCGGTCACAGGTGCCGACTCTTTCTCCTTCCGCCGAACAGCTTGCCGCTTTGGTGATTTTCCAGTCGTTGACGGCATGACCGGCAGGCTCCCCCTCTGTGGCACCGCAGACCGAACAGGTTTTCGGCAATTCACAGGTCGCTTCGCTGAAGCTGTGCGCCAGCGGTTCGCCGTCGACAAGCCCGCACCGCGAACAATGCTTTGCCTCCTTACAGGTAGCCGCGATCCATTCATGCGACAATGCTTCCCCTTTTGTCTTGCCGCATTTTCTGCAGGTCATCGGCGCATCGCAGGTGGCATCGGCCCAGCTGTGAAAGCACACAAGCGTCAGAACCAATACCACCGCCAAAGCAGCGACACCGACTGCCGATGCCGCTATGATCACGATCCGTTTTTTGTTTTTCATAATATCCCCCTCAGATCTGTTTCATTGTTTTCAGAATACGCCATACGCTTCGCTCGGAGTAGTTGTACTTTTGTGCCAACTGCGGTACGTTATTGCCGTCATATTCACTGATAATGGCCTTGTGTGTATATTCCTTTGAAAACAACCTGCTCGGAAATGAAATCTGTGTTCCGCGGAACAGCCGGTATATTGCCAGCGCGTTTTCAATGCCGATCTCGTCGGCAATATCCCTGTACACATCATTAAGACCGTCAAGGTCTTTTTTCAAAAATGCCACCTCCGGAGTTTCGACCGAATAACGACTTAACGACATAATACCACCCCCGATGCGGCATAACAAATGACATTGTCATTGTATTTGTCACTCGTTTTGCCGTATACTGGTTTTCGGCGAATGAGGAATTTCATAAAAATGCTCCTTTCCGAACAACTGTCTCGTCCGGAAAAGAGCTTGTAATTTTCGCGAATGCACGGTATGATAACAGAGGGAGCGTTCAGTCGGCAGAATTGTTGGCTAAGCTTTAACCGCAATGTATTGCCGCAACAATAATCACTGGATTCTGAGGAGGAAACAATATGAAACTCAGCAAGAAACTATTAAGACCAATAATTGCAGCGATAGCGATAATAGCCGTTGTCATTGTCGCTTTCATTTTCTTTGAACCGTCGGTTAAAAGAACGATCATCACAACTTCAACATTACGGGAAGTGGTATCTATAAGCGAACTTTCGACCGGGGAGTTTTGTTACAACGGCGTTGTCTCTATACCCAAAAAGGACAATCCCGAAAAAAACGATTATTCTGTAAAATACGATTCCACAGTAAAGGCCGGAATAGATGCCAAAGATATTGATTTTAAAATTGATAGAAAAAACAAATCTGTTACTCCTGTCATACCCGAAATTCGAATTAACGATGTCATAATCAACGATGGATCGATCAGCACGATACCCGAAAATGCCACAGCTAAATTAAAAGATACACTATCCTATTGTAAAGAGGACGCGCTGAAAGAAGCTAATCAAAATAAAAAGCTTATAGAAACGGCAAAATCAAACTTACAGGATTCAATAACGGCACTTTTAACACCGCTTTTAAAAGAAGCGGGATACAAGATCGTGTGGTAAGTGAGGAAAAGGAAATGTTGAAAAAAATACTCTTGTTGATCGTATCGTTGGTAATGGCATTGCCGCTTGCAGGATGCAAAAAAGAGGAAGCGGATTTCTCTGAAACAAAGGCAATATGCGAATTAGCGACGCTGAAATGCTATTATCATAATACGAGCGAGTTAAAGCAGGATTCTTCGGGTATAGGAAAATGGCTTGGAAACATAGGTTATAAAAAAGCGTGGATCGAATATGATGGGATAGTCAAATTGGGCATTGACGCTTCCAAGGTAAAAATAGAGCCAAACGGTAATAAAGTTAAAGTTTATGTTCCTAACGCAACGATATTGGGTGTGGACGTTGATGTTGACTCCATCTCGGAGACAGTTTCCGAAACAGGCTGGTTCACAGAAATAACTACCGAGGAGCGCGCAGAGGCGCAAAAGAAAGCTCAGGAAGATATGAAAGTAAAAGCGGAAAACAATACCGCTTTGTTGTCACAGGCTACACAAAGAGCCAAAGATACCATTAAAGATTACATAATAAATGTAGGAGCTCTTATCGGGGTGGAATATGAGATCGAATGGATGGCAGATAATACTACCTAAAAGCAAAGGTAAAAAACAAAAAGACCCGAACCCTAAACCGATCTGTTTAGGGTTCGGGTTCTTACTGTTTGGTGCGGGTGGCGAAATAGGAGCATTCCCGAAAATTCGGCAAAACAGCGGGTTCTCGCGGCCAAATAACCATTCGTTGAAGCAGGGCGAAGATCATGCGTCCGGAGAGGCACCAATCTTGAAACGCCCCGGGGACAATGATCATTTTCGTATATCGTCCGGACATGACAACACCTCCTGTTGCAGCTTAGAAGCTGCAACAGGAGGTGCTTTTTTTACTGTCTCTTTTTCCGGGAATAGTCCGACGCCGCGCGGGGGAGTTTTATTGTTTGGTAAACACAAATCTGGCGGAACTGGTCGAGAAGAACTCCGGGCTGATATCAAACTCCAGTTTTTCCCAATTTTCGGGAACTTCGACCGCATACCAACCGATCGCTTTCTTGCCCGGGGCAATTTCGCCATCGAGCGTGCCCTCATCGAACGATAACTGCGCCTTTATCGAATATTCACACTTGACATCGTCGGCATAAACACTAAAAAGCAAAACGCTGCTGACATTCTGCGACTCGTTTGAGATGTTTTCGACCTCAAATTTAACGCCGACAAAGGTTTTGCCCGCGTCAGGTTCCGTGAGCTTTGTCCCTTGCGACTCTTTCAGCTCGGTAGCAGTGAATTTAAGATCATTGAATACCGCAGCTTCATTCAGTCCAAAGGTATTCTCTGTGTCGCCCGCCGACGATGCGCCGGCCGATGCAGCAGAACCGGTTTCCTTGACCGGATAATCGGCGCACGCTGCACACATGGCGCAAAACGCGACTGCAAGTGCCAAAATTGCAAATTTTTTCATGATCTGACCTCTTTCCTTTTTAATATCCCAAATCGGGATATTAAAAGTATACCATTATGGGATACTTCTTGTCAAGAGGTGATCATATGCGTTTAAGAGAGATCCGCAAAGCCAAAGGCATATCGCAGCTTAAACTGGCCATGGAGTTGAACACGAATCAAAACACGATAAGCCGTTACGAAACGGGCGAGCGCGAGCCGGGACTTGTCGAGCTGGTCAACATCGCCGACTATTTTGACGTATCTACCGATTATCTTTTAGAAAGAACAGACAACCCAAAGATCAACCGATAACGGGGGTCTTACAGACGAATTACGGATCTTGAAGATCGGGTGAGAGCCTTCGCGCTGCGTACCGTGAAGTCAGATGTGTCGTCCGACGGTAAGGCAATGGATCATCGCTGCGCAAAGAAAAAGACCAAGTCATATGACCTGGTCTTTTGGTGCGGGTTCGGGCTGTTCAAACCGGCTCTTGTTCCGCGTCGGCGGCTCAAGATCGGCAGCCGAAAATTTTACGGACGGCATTTATCCGGATCACGGCTTGCAAAAAGAGCAGGGCTTCCAGCCCCTCTCCTCCGCCTCGGCTATCGTCATTTCTGCCCCGTTGGCATACCGGCAGCTTTTCGTGTGATAATGATTGCCCGTTCTGGAGCCGTAAACGATCTCCTGCAGCCGCGACGACGCTGCTTTTGTCGTTTCCGCTGTCGGTTTGGCCGTCGTCTCCCGCTTTGCCGTCGTGTCCTTTTTTGCCGTCGTTTTCTTTGTTGTCGCTTTCTTTGTTGTTGTATTCTTTGTTGTCGTTGCGGTTTCTTTTCGGGTCGTCGCCTCCGTCGTCACTTCGGCGGTCGTTTCACTCGTCGCCGCAGCCGTCGCCTCGGTCGTTGTTTCCGCTGTCGTTTCCGCCGCCAGGGTCGTCCCCGTCGTGATCTGCGCCGCAAAGGCGGTGGTGGCCTGCGGTACCGACGCACTGCCGCCGTCCGCCTCGCCGCAGGCCGTGACAGCGGTAATTATCAGCGCGAGCAGAACGCCTCCCGGCCATAAAAGCCGCTTCTTTCTTCTGTCACTGGCTGATCCGCTTTGTTTCAAATCCTCGATCTCCCTTCCGTATCGTGCAGCCCGGATCTTGCCGTCTCTCCCCCGCCCTTTACCGGTGACGGCAGCAAAAAAACATGGCGCGCACTAAACAGAAACGGCGAACATCTCACGATGATCGCCGTTTTTGGTGCAGCGAGTGCATTAATATCCGAACCCAAGCCCGATTTTTCAAGCTCGGTGAAATTGATTGTTTTAGTGCCGTCTTTGTAATTGAATGTGAACGTAATCCTGTCGTCATAAAGGAAAATTGCATTGACAAAGCTGTCAATCAGCCTGCGACGGTGGTCAAGCTTCTTGGTATTAAGCTTTCTGAACCGATGAAACCAAAAAATAATTTGTTCACGGGAAAGCGTTGGCTTTGCCATTTCTTCTTTGATAATCTGAACGGAGAGTTCGCTTTTTTGCTTTTCAAGGCTTTCAAGCCGTTCTTTTGTAGAGGCGGTTAAAATACCTTGCTGAATAGCGTCAAGCATATTATCAATAGATTTTTGCGTATCGGCAAAACGCTTTTTGAGCAGCGACAGTGCGGTGTTTTCCTTGCTCTGCAATTTCATTACCGTATCAGCAAGTTTCTCAATCAGTTCATCGTCAAAAATCAACTTTTTGATCTGCTCAATCACAAGATTTTCAATCCATTCTTTTTTAACTGTTTTCTTGTCACAGCCCTTGTGATTTTTTACGCTTGCACATTTGTAATAACGGTGAACCTTGTTCCTGCCTGTTCCGCTTTCACCGACCATATAGCATTGGCACTTTCCGCAAAACAGCTTTGTTGTCAGCAGGTATTCGTCCTCGGCTTTATGTTTAGCCGGGGCTTTTTTGTTTGCCGCCATGCGTTCCTGCACACGGTTAAATAAATCCTCGGGAACAATCGCCGGTATACCGTTTGGGTGAACAATATCGTTATACCTGTATTCGCCGATATATTTGCGGTTATGTAACATTCGGGTGACGCTGTTTATGCTGATTTTGCCTCCGCGTTTGGTACGAACGCCTTTCAGATTCATTTCGTCGGTAATTTCACGCATGGACGCACCGTCTGCATAATGTTTAAATGCGTCAAGTACCGCCGGAGCCGTAAGCGGATCAATTTGAAAATACTGCTCGCTGTCGATCATATAACCGATCGGCAATGTTCCGCCGTTATATTTGCATTTCAGTGCGTTTTCGGTCAGTCCGCGCGTGACCTTTTCAGAAAGTTCAGCCGAATAATATTCCGCCATACCCTCAAGCATAGATTCAAGCAAAATGCCTTCCGCACCGGCTGAGATAGCCTCGGTTGCGGAAACGACCTTTATACCGTTATTTTTCAAAATGCGTTTGTAGTGCGCCGAATCGTATTTATCCCGTGCAAAACGGTCAAGTTTCCAAACAATAACGACCTCAAATTTTCTGCCTGCACTGTCTTTTATCATACGCTGAAAGTCAGGGCGGCGGTCGGTTCTCGCCGACAACGCACGGTCGATGTAGGTTTCTACAATTTGAATGTCATTTTTCTCGGCAAAGGCCTTGCATTCGCGGAGCTGTCCTTCAATAGATTCTTCACGCTGATTATCCGAAGAATATCTTGCATAGATTACGCCTTTCATTTTCTTCACCTGCCTTTCTTTTGGAGTGTATAACACAAGTTTCCCTTGTTGTTATCTGGATTTTGGGGTGTTAGGGAGCTCCCGAACAAGCGATGAAAGCGACAAACGAATTTGCTACAGCAAATTCAGTGCTTGCTGAGACAATATCACTTTTGACAGTTTGATTATAGCATATTTGAATTACAAAGTCTATATTCAATCGTGAAATATTCAAATTGTTCTTGAATATTTCAATATTATCTATTGCTGTTTTATAAAATCTATGCTATACTATAACATAGGTTATTGTAGGTTCAGGAGGTAATCGTATTGGCGCGTTCATACAACAAACTTTGGAAACTGATGATTGATAAAAAAATAAATAAGACCCAACTCTGCAAGGCAGCGGGTATAACCACAAACGCTATGGCAAAGCTCGGTCGTGACGAAACCGTAACGCAGGAAACTCTTGAAAAAATATGTGCGGTGCTCGGCTGCACCCTTGATGATATCGTAGAATTACAATAATTTAAACAACATATCGAATCAAATTTAAAATCTGCGACTTATAAGTGAAAGCTTTCAAATGAGGTGAACAAATGCAGTTAACCGAAGTACAAAAATACACAGAGTATTTGTTTAATGCCGCACTGAAAAAATGCCAAAATATAAGTGACGCAGAAGATCTTACGCAGGAAGTATTGTTGGCTGCTTTACAATCCATGGCCGAAATATCGAATATTAAGGCATGGCTTTCGGTTGTATTGAACCATAAATACTACGATATGCTCCGCAGAAAATATAAGCTGCCGACAATCAGTATAGACTTTATACCTGATGAATCGGAATGCTTTTGTGCAGAAGAAGTTGAAAACTGCCCGGATTCTGCTTCTGTAAGGCATGAAGTATCCTATCTTGCCGATAAATATCGCACGGTTATTGTTCGTCACTATTTCAACGGAGAAAAGGTTCAAGATATTGCAGACAGTCTCGGAGTGCCGAAGGGAACCGTCCTGTCAAGACTTTCAAGTGGCAGAGAGCAAATGCGGAAAGGATTTGAAGAAATGGAGTTATATGAAAAATACAGTTATCAGCCCGAGAGGTTGGAGATTAGCTGCCACGGAAGGCAGGGATTTCATGACGAGCCGTGGTCGCTGGTGGCAAATGATATGATGAAACAAAACATACTGATTGCCGCATATCAGAAACCGCTAACCGCAGTTGAAATCAGCCGAGTCATGGGCATTCCGACTGCCTATATTGAAAATGCAATTGAGGATTTGACTTCCTCTGAATTGATGAAACAGGTAAATAACAAATACTTTACTGATTTTATGATTACGAAGCCGGAGCAGCTGCTAAAAGGATTAGATGCTGAAATTGCGTTAGTGGAAGCACATTATGCAGAGATACTGAATTTCATCAATAATTATCTAAAAACATTACAAAGCTCTTTTTTCTTACGATTTACCGAAACTCAAAAACGAAAGCTTGAATATTATTTCATTTTACATTTGCTTTCTTCTGCCCTTTACACCGCAACGCAACGAATCGTACCTTCTAAAGAGGAATATCCGCAGCGTCCCGACGGCGGCAGGTGGATTGCAATGGGAACGCAATATCCTCAAAATTTTGATTTCCGGAACTATCGTTTCGGAAAATACTGTTACGGCGGTGAAAGAAGATCATATGATGAAAATTATTTAGGAGCAAAATCCATACACTTGCATTTATACGATTCGCAGCCTGATCTTAACAAATATCAACGCGGTCCCATTGAAATGCATGATGATGTCCTCGTTCGGTTGCTTTATATTATTTCAAGAGGAATTCCGTTTGAATACGCAGGATTTGAAACTGTGTTTTTAGAGGATATACCGCACTTAGCAGAATGCGGTGTTTTAGGAATCAATAACGGAAAACCATTTGTTGACCTGCCAATCCTGACACCGGATGAATACAGTTTACTTGATAAAACGCGAATTGAATATATGCATAAAATGGCGAATATGCTTGAGCCTTGGCTTCGGGAAGTTTTTCCTTTGTTAAGAATAGACATTCCTAAACATCTTGTAGGACGAGTTGCAGAATTCAGACAGTATTCCTGTTATGCAATACCAATGGCATTTATTAAAAAAGCAGTTGAGCAAAAAGACTTTGAAATTCAAAAAGCAACGCCGCCAATGGTATTTGTTATTGATGACCAAAATTAAGAAATCTGTCTCAGCAAGCACTGAATTTGGCTATCCAAATTCGGGGATGCTGCTACGGCATTACCTTAGCAAGCATCGTCTTTGTGTCCACACGACCTTGTTAGGGCAAATCCCTAAAACCCTTTGAACGGAGAATTCTATGGATATAAATGAACTCAAAAAACAAATGATTCCGTATTGGCGTGACATTTACAATCTGCAATACGGCAACATCTTCAAGCAACTATTTGTTCGTATCAAATACAGGATATTCGGAAACCGTTTCGGAACATCGGAGATTCCGGACAACATTCTTGAAGCCATTGCACGTACAATGCTACCTGATATCCGTGAATTTTTTCTTTCAAAAGAAGGACAGGCTGAATTTGCGGCATGGAAAGCGGAACAAGAAAAGAAAAACAAAAAGTAATGTGAGGGGACAATATGGGATTGTTAGATTTAGCAAGCGGCGCTTCTGCGTGGAGAGGCTATGAATACTATAAGAACGGTAGTGTTCTGCTAAAAAAGAAAATAACCGACCACGAATATAGCGGTACTTTGCGTGGTAGCGGAAATAAGCATTATGATGTCTTTATAGACATCGAACATCCGAGAAAATCTCATTGCAATTGTCCTCATGCCAATGGCAAACGAATTATTTGCAAGCATCAGGTTGCACTGTATTTTTCTGTTTTTCCGGAAGAGGCGGATCAGTACTACAAAGAAGTTATTGAATATGAGGAGGAAGAAGAACGGCGGCAGGAAGAACTTGATAAAAAGGTTGTCGCTTATATTAACAGTCTTTCCAAAGAAGAGTTACGGCAAACCTTGTATGAGGTTCTTTATGACGGCGCCGATTGGGTGTTTGAGAGATTTGTGAGAGAGCATATTGATTATTAAATGATTAAGGCGAGAGATGAGTGTCCCTCGCCTTTTTGAGTATTATTGGTATATAAGCTCTTTCAGCACAAATTCCCTTGCTCTGCTCCTGATACTGTTTATGCGGCGGATCCATTCCATTTGGTCAGCAGCTTTAAGTTGCTCGGTTACGCCCTCAATTTCAGCCGTCTGCTTGACAATAAGATTGAACATATTCTCAGCGTCTTTATCAATGCCCATAAGATAATCATGCAATGTGCCTTTCAACCGCATAGCATTGATAACCGACCTCTGATTGCGGTAAAGAAAATCATAATGCAGTCTGCCCCAAGCGCCGATGTTTTTAAGTTCTGTTTTCATAATAAGAAACCTCCGAATTTAATTTTTGCGTTTTGTGCGTTTTGAATTAAAGTTCGGATAGTCTATGAAAATGACAAATCCGAACCCATCTCCGATTAAGAAGATCTGGTTCGGATTATATTGGTTTGGTGCGGATAAGAGGACTTGAACCTCCACCGAGTTGCCCCGACTAGAACCTGAATCTAGCGCGTCTGCCAGTTCCGCCATATCCGCATATGGTGTTTTTGCCGTCATCCGACAGCGTATATCATTATACAGGATGCTGCGGCGTTTGTCAAGCCTTTTTTTCATTTTTTGTTGCCGGGTGTCCGATCCGCCCGCCGCTGCCGCCGGGCAGGGGCAGGGAGCGGTCTGTCCCCGCCCGGCGGAATCATGATATTTATGTAAATTCGCTGTTTTTCCCGTTGTCAAACCGCGCGGAATGTGGTATGATTAAAGGAACGATCTGATAGTTTTATCCTTCAGAGGGAGGTTTTTGACCATGGGACTGATCAAAGCGCTGTTCGGGGATTACAGCAAGCGGGAATTAAAGCGGATCCAGCCGATCTGCGACCGCGTGCTCGCCCTTGAGGACACCTATCGCGCCATGAGCGAGGACGAGCTGCGCGGGCAGACCGACAAGCTGCGCGACCGGCTGAAAATGGGAGAGACGACGGACGATATTCTGCCCGATGCCTTTGCGGTCTGCCGCGAAGCCGCCGACCGCGTGCTCGGTATGCGCCACTTCCCCGTGCAGATCATCGGCGGCATCGTCCTGCATCAGGGACGCATCGCCGAGATGCGCACCGGCGAGGGCAAAACGCTGGTCGCGACGCTGCCCGCCTACTTAAACGCGCTGACCGGCGAGGGCGTGCATATCGTCACGGTCAACGACTATCTGGCGCGCCGCGACAGTGAATGGATGGGCAAGGTCTACCGCTATCTGGGACTGACGGTCGGTCTGATCGTCCACGACCTCAAAAACGAGGAGCGCCGCGCCGCCTATGCCGCCGACATCACCTACGGCACCAACAACGAGATGGGCTTTGACTATCTGCGGGACAACATGGTGATCTACAAGCAGCAGAAGGTGCAGCGCGGTCACCACTACGCCATCGTCGACGAGGTGGACTCCATCCTGATCGACGAAGCGCGCACCCCGCTGATCATTTCGGGACAGGGCGACCGCTCCACCGATCTGTACGCGCGCGCCGACGCATTCGCCCGCACGCTGAAGGCGCAGCGCATCCGCGAGATGAACGCAAAAGAGGAGCAAAACGAGACCGACGCCGACTATATCGTTGACGAAAAGGCGCGCACCGCCACGCTGACGCAGGCGGGCGTACGCAAGGCGGAGGCGTATTTCAAGGTCGAGAACCTGATGGACTCCGAAAACGTGACGCTGCTCCACCATATCAACCAGGCCATCAAGGCGCGCGGCGTCATGCAGCGCGATGTCGATTACATGGTCAAGGACGGTCAGGTGCTGATCGTGGACGAGTTCACGGGCCGTCCGATGTTCGGCCGCCGCTATAACGAGGGGCTGCACCAGGCGATCGAAGCCAAGGAGGGCGTCAAGGTGGAGCGCGAGAGCAAAACGCTCGCGACCATCACGTTCCAGAACTATTTCCGCCTGTATAAGAAGCTGTCCGGTATGACCGGTACCGCCATGACCGAGGAGACGGAGTTCCAGCAGATCTATCGGCTGGACGTCGTGGAGATCCCGACGAACCGCCCGATGATCCGCAAGGATCTGCCCGACGTGGTGTATAAGACCGAGGCGGCAAAATACCGTGCGGTCATTGATCAGATCGTCGAGTGCCACGAGCGGCAGCAGCCGGTGCTGGTCGGCACCATCTCCATCGAAAAATCCGAGCTGCTGTCGAAAATGCTGAAGGGGCGCGGCATTCCGCACAACGTCCTCAACGCCAAGCACCACGAGAAGGAGGCGGAGATCGTCGCCCAGGCGGGCAAGATCGGCGCCGTCACCATCGCCACCAACATGGCGGGACGCGGCACGGATATCATGCTGGGCGGCAACGCGGAATATCTCGCCAAGGCGGAGATGCGCCGCATGGGACTGCCCGAGGAGCTGATCGTGGAATCCACCGCCTACGGCGAGACGGACAACGAGGAGATCCTCGCCGCCCGCGCGACCTTCCGCGAGCTCAACGACAAATATAAAGAGGCGATCCGTCCCGAGGCGGAGGCGGTACGCGAGGCGGGCGGTCTGTTCATCCTCGGCACCGAGCGGCACGAGTCCCGCCGCATCGACAACCAGCTGCGCGGACGTGCCGGCCGTCAGGGCGACCCCGGCGCCTCCCGCTTCTACCTCTCGCTTGAGGACGACCTCATGCGCCTGTTCGGCGGCGAGCGCATCAACCACATGATGGAGCTGCTCGGCGTCGAGGAAGATATGCCGATCGAGAACAAGATGCTGACCGGCGCCATCGAGAGCGCCCAGCACAAGGTCGAGGAACGCAACTTCGGCATCCGCCGCGACGTGCTGCAGTATGACGACGTCATGAACCGCCAGCGCGAGATCATCTATTCGCAGCGCGATCAGGTGCTCGACGGCGACAGCATGAAGGACGCGATCCTCGGCATGATCCGCGAGTCCGTGACCGCCAACGTCGCCCGCTATACCGCCGACGACAACGACCACGAGAACTGGAACCTTGATGGTCTGCGCGATTATTACCGCGGCTGGCTGACCAATGACGACGATTTCCGCTTTACGCCGCAGGAGCGCGAGGACACCGAGCGCAGCGACATCGAGACGACGCTCATTGACCGCGCGATGGCGATCTATGCGGAAAAGGAAGCGGAATTCGGCGACCGCATGCGCGAGGTCGAGCGCGTCGTGCTGCTCAAGACCGTTGACCGCTACTGGATGGACCACATCGACAACATGGATGAGCTGCGCCGCGGCATCCACCTGCGCGCCTACGGTCAGAAAGACCCCGTGGTGCTCTACCGCATCGAGGGCTTTGACATGTTCGACCAGATGATCGCCGCCATCCGCGAGGATACCGCCCATCTGATGCTGACCGTGCGCATCCGCACCGAGGAGGAACCGAAGCGCGAGCAGGTCGCCAAGGTGACCGGCGCGAGCGCGGGCGGCGACGACACCGCCCGTCCCCGCACCGTCCGCAAGACGGCGGCGCAGAAGGTCGGGCGCAACGATCCCTGCCCCTGCGGCAGCGGCAAAAAATACAAAAAATGCTGCGGCAAAAACCTCGGCGACAGCGAGGAATAAGCCTCCGGCTATGAAATCGCCCCCATTTCCCTTGCGGGAAACGGGGGCGATTTTTTGTGTATTCCTGTTTTCTCTGCCGCCGGGGACACCGCGCATTACCCGCATCTTACCGGCGCGGGGACAATTTCGCCCCGTTACCGCTGCACGCGGGCGCCCTTGCCCTTCATCAGCGCCTCCACCTCGGGCAGACGCGCCATCGAGGTGTCGCCGGGGGTGGTCATCGCAAGCGCGCCGTGCGCCGCGCCGTATTCCACGGCCTTCTGCCCGTCGCCGGTCGTCATCAGCCCATAGATCAGGCCGCTGGCGAAGCTGTCGCCGCCGCCGACGCGGTCGAAGATCTCCAGTCCGTCATACTGATGCGCCTTATAGAGCTTGCCGTCGAGCCAGCAAAGCGCCGACCAGTTGTTGACCGACGCGGTCACGACCGAGCGCAGCGTCGTCGCAATGGCCTGGAAATTCGGGTATTCCTTTTTCGCCGTCCCGATCATGCGGGCATAGCCGTCCACGTCGAGCCGGGAGAGGTTTTCGTCGTTGCCCGCGACCTCAAGGCCGAGACAGGCGGTGAAATCCTCCTCGTTGCCGATCATGACGTCGATATACCGCGCGATCTCGCGGTTGACCTCGCGCGCCCGCCCAAGGCCGCCGACCGATTTCCAGAGCGACGGGCGGTAATTTAAGTCATAGGAAACGATGGTGCCATATTCCTTCGCCTTTTTCACGGCGGTCTTGACGACCTCCGCCGACGTCTCGGACAGCGCGGCATAAATGCCGCCGGTATGCAGCCAGCGCACACCGAGCGTGCCGAACAGATAGTCCCAGTCGATGTCCTCCGGCTTCATCTGCGATGCGGCGGTGTGTCCGCGGTCGGACACGCCGAGCGCGCCGCGCACGCCGAAGCCGCGCTCGGTGAAGTTCAGGCCGTTGCGCACCGTGCGGCCGATGCCGTCAAAATCCATCCAGCGGATCAGCGAGGTGTCCACGCCGCCCTGGCGGATGAAATCCTCGACGAGATAGCCGACGTCGTTTTTCGCCAGCGCGGTCACGACGGCGGTCTTCATGCCGAAGCAGCGGGCAAGTCCGCGTGAGACGTTGTATTCGCCGCCGCCCTCCCAGACGGTGAACGAACGGGCGCAGCGGATCCGGCTGTCGCCCGGATCGAGGCGGAGCATGACCTCGCCGAGCGACACGCAGTCATACCTACAGCTCTCCTTCGGTTTTACGTTCATGCTCTCGCCTCCCGGATGTTGTGCAGAAATGCCTTGGCGCGCGCCACGATCTCCTCATGCGTGCCCTTGGTCAGCGCGCTGCCGGCGCCGAGCGCAACGGCACCCGCCCTGATCCATTCCGCCGCGTTGTCCACATTGACACCGCCGGTCGGCATGATCCGGGCATGGGGCAGCGGGCCGTGGATCGCCCGGATAAAGCGGGGACCGGACAGCTCGCCGGGGAACACCTTCAGAATATCCGCGCCCGCCTCCATCGCGTGGATCGCCTCGGTCACGGTCATGACGCCGGGCATCACGGGGCAGCGATAGCGGTTACAAAACCGCACCAGCTCCTCGCTGAAGCAGGGGGAGACGATAAACTGCGCGCCGGACAGCATCGCGATACGCGCCGTCTCGGGATCGAGCACCGTGCCCGCGCCGAGAATGATCTCGTCGTGGGTGTAGCGCTTCGCCAGCGTTTCAATGACCTCGTGGGCAAACGGGACGGTGAAGGTCAGCTCGATCGCCGCGACGCCGCCCTCGATGCACGCCTCGGTGATCCGAATCGCCTGCTCGCTGTTTTCGGCACGGACGACGGCGACGAGTCCGCCGTCTTTGATGCCCTGAATGATCTGTTCTTTCTGCATAGGTCAGTCCTCCAATGAGAAAAATCGTTTGGCATTATAAAAGCTCACGTTTTCGACCAGCCGTCCCGCCGCGGCGAGATCGGGGAACTCGTCGTTTTCATACAGCTCGCCGACATAGCGGCAGAGGATGCGGCGGAAATATTCGTGGCGGGTATAGGACAGGAAGCTGCGGCTGTCGGTGAGCATGCCGACAAAGCAGCCGAGCGCGGACAGCTCGGCAAAATCGCCGATCTGCTTCTGCATCCCGCGCAGCGTGTCATTAAACCACCACGCGCTGCCCTGCTGCACCTTGCCGCGCACCCCCTCGGCGGCAAACGCGCCGCAGACCGAGAGGATCGCCGCATTGTCGGCGGGATTTAAGGAGTACAGCAGCGTGCGGGGCAGGCGTCCCTCCGCCTCGAGCGAGCCGAGCAGCGGGATCAGCCCGTCGATCGAGCGGCGGCCGATCACGTCAAAGCCCGCGTCGGGGCCGAGCGCGGCAAAAGCGGGCGGGTTGATGTTGCGGTCCACGCCGCAGTGCAGCTCGCAGACGATGCCCTTGTCGGCAAACAGCCCCATGAGGAACTGCAGCAGATGAGTGCGGTAGCGGTCGCAGTCCTCGGGCGACGGGGCCTTCCCCGCGAGCGCTTCTTTGTAAATGCGGTCGCAGACCGCTTCATCCGCGGGACGGAAGGGAATAAACGGCATACCGCAGTCGGCGGCGACGCAGCCGTTTTTCAAAAACACGTCCAGCCGGTCGGCCAGCGCCGCCTTCAGCGCCGCAAGCGTCGCGGGCGAGCCGAGCTTGTCGATATAGGCGGCAAAATCCGGCTTGTCGATGGCGAGCGCGCGGTCGGGGCGGAAGGCGGGACGGACGCGGGTGGAAAAGCTCTTGTCCGCCGCGATGGCGCGGTGGGCGGCGAGCGTGTCGGTCGGGTCGTCGGTCGTGCAGACGGTGTGGACGTTGGACATGTCGATCATGCGGCGCACCGAGAGCGTTTTGAGCGTCTCCTTTGCCGCGTCCCAGATGCGGGGCGCGGATTCGGCGTTTAACGGCTCGTCGATGCCAAAAAAGCGTGCCAGCTCCAGCCGGCACCAGGTATACAGCGGGTTGCCCGCCAGCTCCGGCATGATCGACGCAAAGGCGAGGAATTTGTCGTAGTCGGGCGCGTCGCCGGTGATGAGCCGCTCGGGCACGCCGCAGACACGCAGCTGCCGCCACTTATAGTGGTCGGCGGCGAGCCACGCCTGCGTCAGGTTTTCATAGCGGTGATCCTCGGCGATCTCGCCGGGGACGATATGACAGTGATAGTCGATGATCGGCAGCGCCGCCGCATGCTCCTCATACAGCGTGCGCGCCGCCTTGGTATTCAGCAGAAAATCGTCTCTCACGGATCCACACTCCATTTCCGTTTATATTCGCCGTCGCCGCCGCCCGATTCCGCCGCTTTTTTGCGGGAATGGGCGCGCTTTTCGTCGAGAAGCCGGTCAAATTCCGCTTCGTCAAACGGCAGCGGCACCTCCTCGCCCGTCCAGGCGGAGAGATATGCCGCGTTGCACAGCGACAGCTCGCGGATCCCCTCTGCGCCCTCGGCAAGCAGCGGTCCGCCCTCGCGGACGGCGCGGGAAAAGTCGTTCAGGATCCCGACATGCCCGGATTCCGGCGCGGAAAAGACCTCGACGGTGTGGACAGGCTCGCACGCGCCGTCCGTGCGCCACCACTCGAGCCTGCCGGGCACGGCGACGAGCTTTCCGGCGGTGCCGGTGATCTCCAGCCGGTTCGTGCCGGGATTTTCGCCCGTCGAGGCAATAAACAGCGCCTCGGCGCCGTTTGCATAGCGGCAGAACAGCATGGCGTCGTCCTCCACCTCGATGCGGTGGAACCGCCCCTCGGTGCAGACGGCGCGCACGGCGCAGGGCATCCCGAAGATCCACTGCATGAGATCGAGCTGGTGGGGCGCCTGATTCATCAGCACGCCGCCGCCCTCGCCGTCCCAGGTGGCGCGCCAGCTGCCGGAATCGTAGTATGCCTGGGTGCGGTACCACGCCGTCGCCTGCCAGATGAGCCGCACGGGCGTGCCGAGCGCGCCGTCCCGCACGAGCGCGCGCGCACGCGCATACAGCGGGCTTGTGCGCTGGTTCCACATGATGCCGAAGCGCCTGCCGCTCTTTTCGGCGGCGGCGATCATGCCGCGCACGGCGCTGACCGACACGCCCGCGGGCTTTTCGGTCAGCGCATGCATCCCGCGGGAGAGCGCCTCGATCACGAGCGGCGGGTGGAAATAGTGCGGGGTCGCGACAATGACCGCGTCCACGCCGGAATGCGCGAAAAAGTCCTCGTCCGCCGCATACACCGCCACGCCGGGCAGGTGCTCAGCCGCCCAGGCGCGGCGAACAGGGTCGGTGTCGCAGACCGCCGCAAGCGTCATGCCCGCGACCTTGCCGTTGAAGATCGCCGCCGCATGGGCGGAGCCGATGTTGCCGATGCCGATGATCCCGACACGAAGCGTCACAGCAAAGCCCCCTTACTCCAGTATGCCGCGCAGAGCGGCGACGGCGGCATCAAATGCGGCGTGGCTGTCCGCAAAGCGGAATTCCTCCGTGCCGACGGCGCTGCGCCCGCCCTCCTGTTCGAGACCGGACAGCCCGACAAACTCCATCAGGTGCGGCTCAAGCGTCATGACCTCGCCGCCGCGGGAGAGATAGTCCGCCGTGATCGCGGAAATATGCCCGATGCCCGCGCCCGCGGGGACAACGGTGCCGTCCGGTCGGCAGTCCTTGATGTGCAGATACGCGACGCGGTCGCGCAGCCGCTGCCATGCGGCAAGCGGGTCCTCCCCCGACTGGATGAAGTTCGCGGGGTCATAGACCGCGTGCAGCGCCGGCAGCGCATCGAGCAGCTCGGCGCAGCGGGCGGCGGTGTCGCCGTAGATACCCTTTTCGTTTTCGTGGCAGAGCTGTATGCCCGACCCCTCGGCGGCGGCGCAGAAAGCGCCCAAACGGTCGACGACCTCGCCGCGCTCGCCGTAAGCCTCATAAAAGCTGAACAGGCGGAAATGCGACGCGCCGAGGATACGGGCAGTGTCGAGCATGCGGCGGAAGCTGTCGAGATGGGGGGCAAAATCGTCCGCCAGCCGGATCTTGCCGGTCGGCGAGCCGATCGACCACACGGCGATGCCCGCATCGTCGAGGCGGGCGCGGATATCACGCGCCTTATCCGCGGTCAGGTCGGCGACATTAACGCCGTCAACGCCGCGGATCTCAAGCAGCGCAATGCCGTTGCGGCGAAGCGCCCTGATCTGTCCGTCGAGCTGCGGGTCGGCTTCATCGGCAAAGGCGCAGAGGCGATAACTCATGCTTTACACCCCCGAATAGGCGGAGAAGCCGCCGTCGATGGGCAGTACCACGCCGGTGACAAAGCCCGCTTTTTCGGCATCGAGCAGGAAGTCCAGACCGCCGAGCAGCTCATCCGCCTCGCCGAAGCGCCCCATCGGCGTGGCGCGCAGGATCTTGCCGGTGCGGGCGGTCGGCTCGCCCTGCTCGTTAAACAGCAGAGCGCGGTTCTGGTTCGTGACGAAGAAGCCGGGCGCGATCGCGTTGACGCGGATGCCCTGCGGCGCAAAATGCACCGCGAGCCACTGGGTCAGGTTGGATACGCCCGCTTTGGCGGCGGAATACGCCGGGATCTTCGTCAGCGGCCGGTAGGCGTTCATCGAGGAGATGTTCAGCACGCAGCAGCCGGCTTTGCCGAGCATATCCGGCAGAAATACCTGCGTCGGCAGCAGCGTACCGAGCAGATTCAGGTCAAACACAAAGCGGAAACCGTCGGGATCCAGGTTGAAAAACGTCTGCATGTCCTCCCGCGTCTCGTCGCCTGCCTCATAAAATTCGTGGTCGGCGGTGCAGCGCTTATTGTTGCCGCCCGCGCCGTTGATGAGGATGTCGCAGGTGCCAAGCTCCGCTTTCACCGCCTCATGCACGGCGTTCAGGCTGTCCCTGTCGAGCACGTTCGCGGCATAGGCGCGCGCGGTCCCGCCCGCGGCGTTGATCTCGTCAGCGACGGCGCACACCGCCGCTTCGTTGATATCCAGCAGGGCGACAGCATTGCCCTGCGCCGCCAGATGGCGCGCAAAGGCGGAGCAAAGCACGCCGCCCGCGCCGGTGATGACGATCGTTTTCATAAAAATCATCCTTTCCGATAGCCGGGGGCGTGCGCTTTACCGGCGCGCGCGCTCCACGGCTTCAAACAAGCCGTTTAAGTAGGCGGCGCCGAGCGCACGGTCATACAAGCCGTAGCCGTAGCGCCCCGTTTCGCCCCAGATCATGCGGCCGTGGTCGGGACGAACGTAGCCGTCAAAGCCGCCGTCCGCCAGAGCCTCCACGATGGCGTACATATCGAGCGAGCCGCAGGCGGAGGGGTGGCCGACCTCCTCAAACTGCCGTTCGCCGGTGCGCAAAATGTTGCGCAGATGGGCAAACGGGATGCGGGAGGCGTATTTTTTCGCGAGCCGCGGCAGGTCGTTGTCCGGCGACGCGCCGAGCGAGCCGGTGCAGAACGTCAGCCCGTTGGCGGGGCTGTCCACGATGGAGAAGAACCGGTCGAGGTTTTTCTCGCAGGTGATGATGCGGGGCAGACCGAACAGACCCCAGGGCGGATCGTCCGGGTGGATCGCCATGCGGATGCCCGCCTGCTCCGCGACGGGAATGACCGCGCGCAGAAACACCGCGAGGTTGTCAAACAGCCGCTCCTCGTCGATATCGCGATAGGCGGCGAGCAGATCGCGCAGCCCCTCTTTGGTATAGCTCTGATCCCAGCCGGGCAGCGACAGCTCGCTCGTCGCGGGATCCATGCGCAGCACCGTCTGCTCGTCATAGGCGAGCGCGTTGGCGCCGTCCGCCTGCGGGTGCGCAAGCTCGCTGCGCAGCCAGTCGAACACCGGCATAAAGTTATAGCAGATGCATTTCACGCCCGCTTCACCGAGACGGCGGACATTTTCGCAGTAGTTCTCGATCAGCGCGGGGGCTTTTTTGCTGCCGAGCTTGATGTCCTCGGGCACGGGCACGCTCTCCACGACTTCGAACTCAAGACCGTGGGCGGCGGCGTCATCGCGGATGGCTTCGATGCTCTCGCGGCTCCAGACGCCGCCCGGGGCGACGTCATAGACCGCGGAGACGATGCCGGTCATGCGCGGGATCTGGCGGATCCGGTCAAGCGTGACCGGATCGCCGGGGCCGTAATGGCGGAAGGTCATTTTCATTTTGTCAGCCCTCCGCGTCAGGCGTTATAGGTGCCGGACAGGTCGGCGACGACGGCGGCGATATCCTCCTTGCGGCGGGAGGTCCTGACGCGCTTCATCAGCTCCTCATAGAACAGCTCGTCGTCAAACGGCAGCCCGACCTCTTTGCCCGTCCAGGCGGAGAGGTGCATGGCGTTCGACAGCGTCAGCCCGTTGATCCCCTCCTCGCCGGAGGCGACCAGCGGCTCGCCGCGCAGGATCGCGCCCGCAAAGGCGTTGAGCACGCCGACATGCTGCTCGTTTCTGCCGTCGGTTTCGACCTCGCGATAGGTGCATTTCGGCTGCGCGAACGGCACCTTGTTCGCGGCGGAAAATTCCGGCTCGGCTGTTTCCAGCTCCCACATCAGCAGCTTGTCGCCCTCGACGACCAGCTTCGCGCGATCCATCGTGATCTCAAAGCGGTTTGTGCCGGGCGTATCGCCGGTGGAGGTGATAAACGTGCCGGTCGCGCCGTTTGGGTATTCCACATAGGTCGTCACGTCGTCCTCGACCTCGATATCGTGCCATTTGCCGAAATGCATCTTCGTCTCGACCTTTTTCGGCATGCCGCATATCCACTGCCACAGATCGAGGTTGTGCGGGCACTGGTTGAGCAGCACGCCGCCGCCCTCGCCGCTCCAGGTCGCGCGCCAGGCGCCCGAATCGTAATACGCCTGCGGACGGTACCAGTTGGTGATGATCCAGCTCGTGCGGCGGATCTGACCGTAGTCGCCGCTCTGCACCAGCTCGCGCATCTTGCGGTAGACGCAGTTCGTGCGCTGGTTGAACATCATGCCGAACACGACATTGCTCTTTTCCGCGACGGCGTTCATCGCCCTGACCTGCTTTGTGTACACACCGGCGGGCTTTTCGCACATGACGTGGATGCCCTTCTGCATGGCTTCCATCGCCAGCGGCGGGTGAAAATAGTGCGGCGTTGCGATGATGACCGCGTCCACAAGGCCGCTGTCCTCCATTTCGGCGCCGGACGCAAACGCGGGGATATCGCCGAGCTTTTCGCCGTATTTCTCCCGATAGGCGGCGATGCGGGCGGGATCAATGTCCGCGACGGCGGTGATCCTGATCTCCGGGCATTTGCCCGCCAGAATGTTGTCCGTGTGGCCCCTGCCCATGTTGCCGAGACCGATGATGCCGAGACGTACCTGCTTTTCCATGTTTACAACCCCCGTGATGTCAGAAATTGATAGCTTTTTTTGAGGCAGACAAACGGATCCTCGCCGCCGCAATCGTCCTGCTCAACGAGCAGGTATTCCGCACCGGCGTCGGCACAGGCTTTGATGATCTTGTCAAAATCCATATTGCCGCTGCCGACCGGCGCCATGACGGAGGCATTGCCCCTGACGCCCATATCCTTCAGATGTATGCAGGGGACGCGCCCCGACAGCGTGCGGATAAAGTCCGCGGCGTCCAGTCCCGCCGCCTGCAGCCAGTAGGTATCGAGCGTGAAGCCGAGCGGCGCGTTGCCGTACCTTTCCAGCAGGCGGTCAAACCACGTCCTGCCGTCCGCACTGCGGGCAAACTCCAGCGCGTGGTTATGGTACATCAGCCGATAGCCGCCGTCGGCGAACGGCTTTGCCGCCGCGCCGATAATGCCGCACAGCGTCTCGAAATCCGCTTCGCCCCCCGCCATGCCGTTCGGCGCATACCCGATGCCGATATAGCGGCAGCCGAATACGGCGTGATCCGCCATGACCTCCTGTGTGCGGTCGCGGATGCGGTCGGGCGGGATGTGGGTCAGCACACAGCGCAGTCCCGTCTCGCGCAGCCGGTCACGCAGCCATTCCGGCGCATAGGCGCAGGTGCCGGACACCTGCACGGTCTTGTAGCCGATGGCGGCGATCCGGCGCAGCGTGTCGGCAAAGTCGTCGGGCGTTTTGCAGAAGTCCCGCACGGTGTACAGCTGGGCTCCGATCTCCATGATACAGCCTCCCTTTCCGTTTCGGTCGCAATGACCGGTTCTGTCTCCCATTATAATGGATTTTTTTCGCAATAACATTGTTAAAACGCACATTGATATTGCAAAAATGCGCATTTGCGGTATAATGAGAGCAGAAGATCCACGGGAGGCGCGAAGCTATGCGCAATGACGTCTGTTCCACGGCGCTGTTCTCCTTTCACCGGACGCGGGACGAAAGCCCGAAGCGGGCGGCGTTTCCGCTGCACGCCCACGAGGGCTTTGAGCTTTTGTACATCGTCGAGGGCAAGGGCAGCTTTTTGGTCGAGGGGCGGGAATACCCGCTCGCGCCGCATACGGCGATGATCATGCGCCCCGGCGAGGTGCACCGCCTGCTGGTGGACGAGCGGTTTCCCTATGAGCGGGTCTGCGTGATGTTCCGGCAGGAGCTTTTGCAGGGGATCGACCCCGGCGGGCTGCTGCTTGTGCCGTTTCTCCGCCGCGGGCTCGGCGAGCGCAACCGCTACCGCCTCTCCTCCTGCGGCGAAGAGCTTCTGGCGCTGTTTGCGCCGGGCGACGCCGCGGGGTGGGAGCCGGGCAGTCTGGAGCTGACGGCGCAGCTGTTTTTGCTGCGGTGCCTGTTTGAGATCCGCAGCCGGCAAACGGCGCGCAAGCCGGCTGCGGACCCGCCGCCGCTTGAGCCTTTGCTCACGTTTATCAACCGGCATCTCGGGGACGAGCTGTCGCTGAACGCGGTCGCCGCGCAGTTTTATATCAGCCCCGCCCAGCTCAACCGCCAGCTGAAGCGCTCGGTCGGCACGACGTTTTGGCACTATGTGCTGGTCAAGCGCCTGCTGCTGGCAAAATCGCTGCTGCTGCAGGGCGTACCGGCGGGCGAAGCCGCCCGGCAAAGCGGCTTTTCGGAGTATACGGCGTTTTACCGCGCCTATAAAAAGCAGTTCGGCATCTCGCCGCGCAGCGACCTGCACGGCGCGCCCGATCAGAACGGGCAGCTGGACGCCTTTGAGTCGTAATGCCGCAAAAAAGCGCTCCCGACGATCGTCGGGAGCGCTTTTTTGCGGTTTGTCCTATGCAGTTGACCGGGCGCAGGGAAGCCGCCGCCCGGGGCGGGAAACCGTTTTCACGCAAAGGTCATGGTATAGGTGTTGCGATATATCCCACAAGGCGGCAGCACGGTCATGTCCGGCTTATCCTCCAGGGCGGCGACACCGGGGCGATCCAGCCCGGGCGAGCCGCTCCACGGCTCGATGCACACATAGGGCGCTTCGGAAAAGGGGCGGTGCCACAGCCCGATATAGGTCATATCGGGAAACGCCATATGTACCCGCCGCGCACCGTGCACGGAGCGCAGGGTCAGCCCTTTGGCGGTGTTCCGGAAAAACCACGCGTCCCGGTCAAACATCCGGTGGGTCAGCCACAGGCGGTTTTGCGCGTCGGTGGGAACGGGGCGCACCTCGCCGGTGTAAAAACAGCTGTCCGACATGATCAGCAGTTCGGGCGTGCACGGCTCGTCGAATTCGATGAAATAGTCCTCAAACGCCTCCCCCGCCGACAGCGGCACGTTAAAGCCCGGGTGTCCGCCGACGGCAAACCGCATGGGCGTTTCGTCAAGGTTATGCACGATAAAAGCCGCCGACAGCGTGCTGCCGGTCAGGGTATAGGTCATATCCAGCGAAAAGCGCCACGGGTACATCCGCAGCGTATCGGGCGAAGAGCACAGCCGGAGGGTGACGGTGTCGGCTTCCTGCCGGACGACCGCCCACTCCGCGTCCTTGGCGAAGCCGTGGATGTCCATGCGGTAGACCTTGCCGCCGCAGGTATATTTTTCCTCTGTCAGGCGGCCGCAGACGGGGAAAAGATTGGGCGCGCGGCCGGACCAGAAAGCGGGGTCGCCCTGCCAGAGATATTCGGTATCCGCCGCCTTGCCGTACACAGACTGCAATTCGGCGCCGCGGCTGCTGACAGATACGCGCAGCCGGGCGTTTTCGATCACACAGAGCATAGTGTCCTCCCCCGCTTTTTCCGCTTCGGCATACAAGTCCCGCTCATTCCCCTGCCGGGGGCAGGCAAGCCACCAGCTGCAGGCTGTCGCCATAGACCGTCACCTTGCCGGCGGCGGCATGGGGCAGGAAGAAATAGTCTCCTTTTTTAAGGTCGCGGCGGCTGCCGCCCCAGGAGACCCCGCCCGCGCCCGCCGTCACCACGTACACGGCGGGAGCGTCGGTGAGGACTGCCGCGGCGTTTGTCAGCGTGTGGCGCTCCACGGCAAAGCAGGGGGTGTCCGCATAGGAGATGAGGCTCTCCCGGCGGTGTCCGTTTTCTCCGCTGATAAGCCGGGGACGGCGGCGCCCCATCGCGACGGCTTTTTCGCCGCTGACGGTATAATCAAACACATCCAGAGCGGTGTCCGCGTCCAGACCGATGTACATTTCCTGCTCGCTCAGCGCATAGTCGGCGCACCAATACTCGGGCTGGATCGTGAAATCCGACGGCTCCTGCACCTCTAAAATGAGGCAGCCCGCGCCGATGGCGTGCACCATGCGGGCAGGCACGAAGAATACGTCCCCCGTCTGCACCGGCACCCGGTTGAGCAGCGGCACCATGGCGTTTTTGTCCGTTTTGCTGCGCGCCACGGCATCGGCGAACTCCGCCTTTTGCAGGGCGTCCTTAAAGCCGAAATACAGGCAGGCGCCGGGGCGGGTCGCCAGCACGACCCAGCTCTCCGCCTTGCCGTAGGCGCTGTGGAAATACCGGCGGGAAAACGCCTTGTCGGGGTGCGCCTGCACCGGCAGGCGCACGGCGCTGTCCAGAATCTTGGTCAGCACGCCGAACGTTTGGCGGCTGCCCAGCAGCTGCGCGGGATATTCCCGCAGCAGATCGTCAAAATACAGGTCGGTACCGGCGACGCGGGAGATGCCCTCCTTCTCGCCCCTGCTCACCTTGTTGATGGCTTTGACCGAGGAGGCGACCCACTCCTCCGGCTCAAAGCCGTCGGCGGAACCGTCCCCGAAGAAATCGGCGAACAGCGCGCCGCCGGTGTAGATGCGGGACACGCGGTTTTTCTCAAAAAACAGCGGCCCTTCGAACAAAGCAGAAATATCCATCCCGATCCTCCGTTTTTATCCGTGCAAAATAAGGAAAGTCTCTCATCCCTTTATTTTGCACGGATGCCCGCAAAAAGCAAGGGGTTTTCGCAAAAAAGAGCGAAAACAATACAAAAGAAAGCTGTTTTGTACCCTTTGGCGGCATTTTTGGCGGCAGAGCCGCCGAAGCGGCGGGCGCGGACGGAAAAAATAAGCGATTATACTGCTTTTTGGATGCAAAACGGTATTGCATCGGCTTTTGATCTGCGGTATGCTTGGTTACAGCCGGGCGGCAATTTCGGTCGATCTGCGGTGTCACCCGCGGACAGTTGATTTTGAGGTGAAGAAAAATGAACGTTGATCAGGTTACCCTTGCCACACGCGTCGATGTGACAAAGCAGCTTAAACCGTCGGAATATGTCTCCTTTGACGGGGCGGAAAAGCCCGGTCTGCGGGTGATGTTCGTCGGAAACTCCATCACGCTCCACGGCGTCAACCTTGAGATCGGCTGGCCGAATTTCTGGGGCATGGCGGCGTCTGCGCCGGAGAAGGACTATGTTCATCTATGCTGTGCACACATACGCAAGACCCATCCGCAGGCGGCGTTTTGCATCTGTCAGGCGGGCGACTGGGAGCGGCAGTATGCGGACGGCGACCGCACGTTCCCGGAGTTTGCGGCGGCGCGGGATTTCGGGGCGGATGTGATCATCATCAAGCTCGCCGCCAACTGCCCGGTCGACAACTTTGACGGGGCGCTCTTTCGGAAAAATTTCGCTTCGCTGATCGGCTATCTCAACGGCACCGGCAGGGCGCGGATCCTTGTCGCCACCGAATTTTACCGGCATCCTGCCGGGGACGCGATCCGGCGCTATGCCGAAGAAAGCGGCTGCCCGCTCTGCGTGCTGGACGATCTGGGCGACCGGCCGGAGATGAAGGCGATCGGTCGGTTTGCCCATGAGGGCGTCGCCAATCACCCCGGCGATCTCGGCATGCAGACGATCGCCGCACGGCTGTGTGCCGTCTTTGACGCCATGGAAGCCGCACGCACCTGAACCGGCGACGACGGCAAAAAAACGGCAGCTGCCGAAAAAAGGCGGACGCACGGGAGATCACCGTGCCGTCCGCCTTTTGTTTTGTGCCGGTAAGGATCGAAAAAGCTGCCCCCGCAGGAAACGGGCGGCACGGATACTCGGTCGAAAGGTCTCCGCCTGTTATTTCACGAATACATCCCGCAGGGCATCCAGATAACCGGTCCCGTTGACATCATCCGGCAGCAGATAGCTCATTTCCGTCCACTCGTTCCAGCTGTTCACCGTCACCAGCGGCACCGGCAGCCGGTGGGTATCCACATAGGTGCGCGCCGCCAGGAAGCCCTCCCGGATGTTTTCCGGTGTAGTTTCCGTCATGATGGGGAAGGCGCTGTCCGTAAACCGGGAGTTATTGTCCCAGCCCACGGAAATATGGGGGAAATAGGGAATATCATAGGTCTCGTCGATCCGCTGCCACTCCCGCTTTACCTCGTCCATTACCGCCGGATAGGGCTGGGCATAGTTGGCAAAATGGACAAACTGGTAGTGGGTCATGCTGTCGAAGCCAAGCAGGGAAATGATCTCCTTCATGGAGCCGGTCCGACCGCTGTCCACGCCGCTGATATCCGCTGCATTTCATGCCAGAGCGTCAGCTGCAGATGCAGCCCGGGGAAGCCCGCCTCGCGCACCTTTTTCCGGAAGTCGTTCAGCGCCTGCCGGGTGGCGTCTATCCCGCCCAGACTGCGGATCAGATTGCATACATCGTAGATCATGAACACCGGGCAGCCGTCGATCGTATAATAATTGGGCTGAACAAAATATCGGGAGATCACCCGGTCGCAGACCCGGTCAAATTCTTCCCGGGGCACGCTGCCTTTCCAGATCACCTCATGGAGGCTGCTGTTGCGCTTGTCCCACAGGCAGGTGGCATCATGGTTGGCCCACATCAGGTAGAATTTCATTTCCTGTCGGTTTTCCGCCTGCAAAAAGCCCTGATCCAGACACTACTCCAGAAAGGGACGTCCGCCATACCAGTACCAGTCGTAGATAAAGGTATTAACACCGTGTGACACGGCCTGCCGAATCTGAAATTCCATCACCCCGGGGTCCGCCTCATTCTGATAGCCCCACAGCGGACGCCGCGGGAGCACCTCGCCGGGCACCCGGCTCTCGGCGGTCTGCACGGTCTGCCACTCGCCGATCCCCTTTTCCCAGAAAATACGGGTGCGGGGCTCATCGCCGGTATACGCCGGCCAGATATAGGCTGCCACATCATATTGCTGCATACTGATCCATCCTTTCCCGGTTCCGCTCACCGGAAACTGTCGGCACCATCTCAGCAGATCTCCGCCCGAATGTCTACCCTTTTTTCGGCAAGCGGGAAAAGGTCAATCGACTTTCGCACAGAAGAGAATATCTGCCTTCCCCCCGCTTTATATATCGGCAGTTATCCGTATCCTGCTCTCCGTCAGAAAAAAACGGTCTTCAGATAAAACATGCAGACGCCCGGAGCTTCGCCCCACCCTTGTGTATACACGATGAGTAAATATGCTCCGCATGCACGGCCGGCATAACAAAAGAGCAGACATACATCTGCTCCGGCACATAAAACCATATCAAAATAACAGATCCGATCCGCCCGGCTGGGAGCAGCGGCTCCCTGCCGGGCGGATCATTTTTCATTCACTTTTTTACTACGGCGTCGCGGATCGCCTCCAGATAGCCGAAGCGGTCACGCACGTTCGGCACAAGGCCGGGGCCGCCCTCCGCCCATTCGGACATATTGTAGCACATGATGACCTGCGGCAGCGCGGGATACTTCTCCAGCTGCGCGACAGCCTTCTGCATATACTGAGCGAACAGGTCGGGCGTGCTGCCGGGACAGATCCACCCCGATTCATGCGGGCGCTGCGTGTGGACCGACGTGCCGACGGAGATGATGACGTTGCCCTTTTTGGGCGGCTTGAAGTTCGCCACCAGATCGGCATAGGTGTATTTCCCGGTGCGGTCGGTGACCGTGTAATTCGGCGTGTAGCTGGTCGTATAGCGCAGCACGCCGTCCGCGGTCATATCGCCGATCTCTTTCACCGGCCAGTTGATATACAGCGCCATGCCGCCGAAGCCCGCCTTGCGGAAACGCGCGGCAAGCTCCCGATAAAAGGCTTTCACGTTCTCCGCGCTGCCGAAGATCGTGGGATAGGACGACTCGGCGATGATCGAGATGACCGGGTAGCGCTTGCCGTCCCGCTCGACGTAATAGTAGTTGTCATACTTGCTGTAGATCTTGTCGACCAGGGCGAAAAAGTTCTCGCGCACCCGCTTTTCGTTGGCGGCGTCATATGCCTTGGGAAAAGAGTATTCCCCGCTCATGACGTAGCGGATGTTTTTGAAATTCGGCGTGTTTGTGAACAGCTGATACACCCAGTGGTCGCGGTGGGCGGGCTGTTCCCAGCCGGTCAGCCCGCTGCCGGACAGCAGCAGCGACGCGCCCGCCATGCCGTATTCCCGCAGCCAATAGCACTGCCAGTCCAGCACCTTGGGGTCGTCCCCGCGATAAAACCCGAGCAGCGGATGGCGGCTGGGATCGTATGCGTCCAGCGGCTTGCCGTCCAGTTCGCGCGAGGCGGAATCGTGGTGGTTCCACGTCCAATAGTACCAGCCGATCCACCCGGTCTTGGCGATCTTGGTGCATTGCAGCCCGAAATCATTGTACCAGTACGGCAGCACATCGACCTTGCGCTCGATCGTGCGGGTGGAGAGCGGCGGCGATACCAGATTGCCGGAAACGCCGCTGAACTCCTCATTGTTCGTCTCCAAATGGTTGTGCATCAGCCCGATCAGGTTGCCCGCATCGTCAAAGTTGACGATCGGCGTGTCGGAGATCCGGTTGCGGATCAGCACCCCGTCCTTCGACTGGAAACGCACGCCGCCCGAAAGATCGAGCGTCAGGCCGTTGAACAGATATGTCCCGTTGGGGTAATAGATCTTTTTGCCCGTGGCGTGCAGCCGGGTCAGCACCGCGGTGGAATCCGTTTTGCCGGTGGGATCCGCCCCGTAGGTGACGACGTTGATCTCCGCCGGATAGTCCGGCTGCCCGGTGGTGCGGGTCGTTTTTGTCACGGCGGTGGTCCTGACCCCGCCGCCCGCCGTCGTCACGGCGCCGCGGCGCGTCGTGCCGCCCGGCACGCCGGACGGCTGCCCGGCACTGCTCTCCGGCAGCACCCCCGGCCCGTCGGCGGACGTGCCGTCCGGATCGCGACTGTCGCTTGCCGACGAGCTGCCCGGCTGCGGCGTATCGCTTCCGCTGTCCGGTGCAGCCGGCTGCAGCGACACGCCGACCCCCACTGCACAGGCGATCAGCGCCACGCACACCATGGCTGTCACCGTGATCAGGATCTGTTTTTTCTTTGCGTCCATCTGCCTATGATCCCTTTCCTGCCGATCACTCGTCCCGGCCGCTGTCGTTTTCGGTCTTGTCGGGTGTCTTTTCGGACGACTGCCCGGGCGAACGCAGGATCAGCGCGATCGCCACGCCGCCGCCCGCCAGCACCACGGCGACAATAATGATCACGATCATCCACACGTTCACGCCGCCGGAGGGCTGCGTGGAAGCATCGTGCACCGTGGTCGGCACGGTCGTCGCCGCATCGGACGGGGCGGAAACGGGCTCGCTGCTGCCGTCCGGCTCGCTGCTGTCCGGCGCGGGAGCTGTCGTCCGGCTGTCAGAGCTGCTTTGCGCCGTTGTACCCGGCGCTTTCGTCGGGGCGGTCGTATCCGGCGCCTTTGTCGGCGCAGTGGTGTTCACCGGCGCCTCCGTGCGTTTGATCGGTGCGGTCACCGGCTCGAACGCCTTGGCGTTTGCATCCACCAGATACATCCGCAGGCTGGAGATCTCGAACTGACCGGATATGGAGGTGAAGCGCAGCACCGGTTTAACGGCGTCAAGCGGCATATCCGCGCTCCCGCCGCTCCAGTCGTTCGTCACCGGCTGGTTGTTGATAAAGAGGTTGCGGGTATACCGCCCGGCATCGTCGGGGCGGAAATAGATATCGAACTTGAAATACGACCCTTTCGGGATCTTGATATTCGTGCACTGCGCCTGCTCCTTGCCGCTCTCGCGCAGATAGATCACGTTCGGGCAGACCTTGACCGACTGGCTCACCTTGCCGTTGTCGTTCGTCGTCACCTCAAAGCCGATCCAGTCCTCGGTGTCCTTGTCCACCTTGACCCACATGCTGACCATATAGGGCGCCAGGTCGGTGAGCCCGGAGGCGTCGACAGCAAATTCAACGGTCTTGTCCTCGTTGCCGCCCTCGCTGATCAGCTGATCCTTTGTATACAGATAGTCGCCGGTGTCGCCGGTGATCTTACCAAGGTCGATCAGGTTCTTTCCGCCCTTCGGGCACAGCGGCGCACCGCCGACCGACGGGCCGGCTGCCAGCGCCGTCAGACCGGGCACGGTCAGCAGAGCCAGCACCATGAGCAGTATAAGAATACTTTTCGCTTTTTTCATCGTTATCACAGTTCCTTTCGTGAAAGATCGGTTCAGCGGGCATACAGGGTAACGGGGACAAACGTGCGGGTGTGGTGGCCGACGGACGAGATCTCCGCCGCCAGATCAAAGCGGCTGTCTGTCAGCGTTTCCGCCGTAAACGTGAACGTGAACGTCGTCTTGCCCTCGTTGCAGTAATAGGATTCCAGTGTGTCCTCCGCCATGCGGCCGGGCGTAACCGTCCAGTCAGCCGGGCAGTGCCAGCGGATCCGCAGCCACTGCTGCATCAAAAAGCCGTTGACCACGGTCAGGCGCAGTGTGCGCGGCTCGCCCGCGCGGATGAACGGCTCGCCGCCGTAGTCGAGCAGCGCGGTGTACAGCGTGCTCTCGGTCCGCACGACGAACGGGCTGCGCGAGAGCGTCTCAAAAAAGCTGGTGCCGAAATAGGCGTTGATCGCCCGCTCCCGGCAGAACATCTCCTCCGGCGTCCGGACCGTCACGGTGTAGCCCGGACCGGACAGCACGTCGCACCGCCCGGGACCGAGGAAGGTCGGCGTCAGACGCAGCAGGCGGTCGGTCAGCTCATCGACCGTGGCGGGGATCCGCAGCCCCACGTCCGCGACGTTGATGCACTTGGTCTTGATCTTTCCGCCCAGCGGGGCAAGCCACTTTTCCGGCAGCGCCGATCCGCCGTGCAGGATCCCCAGCAGCGCGCCCAGCGTCCCCGCCGTACAGTCGGCGTCCTCGCCGCAGCCCGCCGCGATGCAGATGCTGCGCCCGAGATCGCCGCCGCCGTACAGCCAGCCGATGATGATGATGCCGATGTTGCTCGGTGCGTCGTAGCCCGGCTCAGCCACCGGGATGTCCGGATCCATCTGCTCGCGCGGGGTGCCCATCGCGCCGAAGCTGCCCGGCTCCTCGATCAGCAGGCGGCGGCGCGCCTCGCGCCAGTCCAGCCCCTCGGCATGGCTTCGCTGCACGCAGCGCACCGCGCGGCTGACGCCGCAGTTCTCCGGGATATAGGACAGACCGATGTCGATCAGCGTCGCCGTGTCCTGCACGACGAACGCCGCGCTCTGCACCGCGGCGCAGAACACCTCGGCATACAGCCCCTCCCCGGCATGGTCGACGCAGGCATCCTCAAACGCATAGCGCGCCGCGCCCTCCGGGTCGCCCGGCACAAGGCACGCCCAGATCTCCGACAGGATGAACGCGCCGCAGCTGTCGCGGAAGCGGTTGTTCACATAGCCGGACAGCGGCGGCAGCATTCCGGCGCGCATATTGTTGCGCCCCGCGCCGTATTCCGCCCAGTGCGGCGTGATGAACCAGTGCCAGTATTCTCCCAGGATCTGCGCGTCGATGCGGCTGCCGAAACGCTCTGCGGCATTGAGCCAGACCAGCTGCAGGTCAAGGTCGTCGTTCGGCAGCGGCTCGCCACCCAGCTCCTGCGTATAAAAATCAATATCGAACACGCCGCGCAGGCACTCAAACGGCGCGCCCAGCGTGCCGCCGATGTTCTTGCCGTGCCAGCAGCCGAGCACCTTGTCGCGGTATTCGGCAAAGGATAATGTCCGTTTCTGCATCGTTTGCTCCTTTTTACTGCTTGACAGCCGTGATATCGTCCAGATACAGCGTGTGCGTGCCGGGCTGCTCCCCGTCGAACGTCAGGTACAGCTTCGTGACCCGCGTCAGATCCAGATCGACCTCGATGCCGCCCTCCGGGATCCGGAAATCGGCGAACGGGACGGTCACGGTCCGGCCCTCCGTGCCGTTCACCTGCAGATCGTACCGCCAGATGCCGCCGTTTTGCGTGTTGAACTGCAGCGTCACGGTCTGCGGCGTTCCGTCGCCCTTCACCCACAGGCGCAGCGCGTCGTTGCCTTCCCACGTTTTATAGACGTTGTGCTCCAGCGAGCCCCATCCGGCATCGGAGCAGTCATATACGATCCTGGCGGCGTATTGGCCGTCGCCCTGGCTGTTCGCCTTGTCCAGCGTCATCTGAATGTTGCCGCTGCCCTCGGTCAGCGCGACGTATTTCGCGATCCCGGCGGCGGTGTCGTCGCCGTAGCCCTCAAAATCGTCCACGGTCTTGGGGCTGAGCGGCAGATCCACCTCCAGGGGCTTGAACATCTCCTCCGCCAGCGCCTCGACCGACGGCAATGTGCGCGCCAGCTCGACCTCCCATGTGCTGGCGTTGCCGACCATCAGCCAGCTGGCCGGATCCGCCCACGGCGCCAGCTCCAGCACCGGGATGCACTTTTCGGGATCGCGGACCGTGCGCACCTGTTCCATGTTCTCATCGCTCAGATGGGCGTTCTGCTGCAGCTTTTTCAGCTGCTTCTCCTGATATTCGGCGCTCTGCAGGTGGTCAAGCTCGATCGCGTAATAGGCTACCGCGCCGTTCGGGTTCTTCGCGCCGTCGGGGATCCAGATGCCGCTGACCTGCCCGCGCACATAATATTTGTCCACCTTGGGATCGCGCGCCATCGGGCAGATGCCCAGCTGTCCCGCCTCGGCGATCTTCACGACGGAGGGATCGGTATAAAACGGCTCGCCGAACGTCATGGCGACCTTGCCCTCGCCGAACATCTCCAGCACGCCGGAGATCACAGACGGGCAGACCTTATCCTTGACCACCATATCCGAGAGTAGCGTCATTGCCCGGGCAATATCGGTGTCGGTCACCTTGTTCTCAAAGGTCTTGTTCCTGCCGTCGAAATCGCCCAGCACCTTGCCGGTGGAATACAGCATCGGGAAGGGGCGGTTGACTGCGATGCCATACACCTCCGGCACGCCGTCGCGGTCGCTGTCCTCGGTCAGCTTCAGGGCGTATTCGCGCATCTTATCCCAGTCCCACTCGTTGCGCTGATACAGCTCCCACGGGCTTTCCAGCCCCGCGTCCTCGATCAGCTTCGTGTTATAGAACATGCACGTCGAGCTGCCGTATCCGCTCACCAGCAGATAATGGCTGTCGCCCCAAACGGTATCGTCATAATACTGCTTACACGCGGCAAACAGCGGATGGGACATATCCAGATACGGATCGACCGGCTGCACCAGCGAATTGACGATGTAGTTGGGATAATCGTAGCCGTCGCTGCGGAACATCGCCGCGTCGGGCGCGGAATCGGACAGCACGAGCGTCGCCAGACGCACCGTCAGATCCTCCCACGGGGTGATGACCGTTTCCGCCTGCAGCCCGTAGCTGTTTTGCAGCTCCTCCTTCATCTCGTCCGTGATCTCGGACGACGAAAGCATCTGAAACTTCGTCTGCCCGCCGAAGTCCAGCGGCGGCAGATCGCCGTTTTCCGGCGTGACGACGCCCTGTGACTGCCCGTCGCAGGCGGCGAGCAGCAGCATCAGGCACAGCGTGCACAGCGAGAGCAGAATGATCTTTTTGCGGTCCATATGGTGTCCTCCTTTTTGTTCCCCGGGCGGGTCAGCCGACCAGTCCGGTGCGTTCGATGCCTTCGGTAAAATAGCGCTGCAGCGCCACATACATGAGCAGCAGCGGCGCAATGCTCAGCAGGCAGCCCGCCTGCATACGGGTCGAGATCAGATATTCGTCATTGAGGAACGCACCGGAGCCTTCACGCGTGCTCAGCAGGCTGCCCAGCGTCGCGAGCGCCGTCGATACGGTGCGCACGTTCGTGAAATACATGGTGGTGAAATAGTAATCGTTCCAGTACCAGACGACGGAGAACAGGAACACGGTCAAAAACGCCGGTCCGGCGTTCGGCACGATCACGCGTAAAAACGTTTTGACGAAGCCGCAGCCGTCGATATAGGCCGCATCCTCCAGCTCACGCGGCAGGCCGCGGTAGAACTGACGGAATATGTAGATGAACAGGCCGGAGCGGATACCCACGCCGAAAAATGCCGGGATATACAGCGTCCAGCCGGTGTTGAGCAGATTGACGGTCAGCGGCTTGCCGGTGAACAGCCCGATCAGCGAGCCGATGCCGAACAGGTCGAACGATTTGTACGAAAGATAGGTCGGCACATACACGACGGAGCTGGGCACGATGATCGTGAACAGCACCAGCGCGAACAGCAGCCGCTTGAACCGGAACTCGAACCGCGCGAAGCCGTAGCCGACGATGGCGCAGGACATGACCTGCAAAAGCGAGCTGAACAGTCCCAGCCGCACGGTATTCCACAGCGCGCGGGGATAATCCATCGCCAAAAAGGAATCCTTCATCGCCTCCAGCGAAAGGTGCTTCGGGATCCACACGACCGAGGGATCCGCCATGTCGGCAGCCGTGCGGAACGAGATGCTGAGCATATAGATCAGCGGATACAGAATGATAAAGCTGACCCCGATCAGAAACGCGCTGCGAAACACGGTCCACGCGGCGGAGGATAACCGGTTCTTCAGCCGGAGCGACCGGCTGCCGTCCGCACGGGGGTGCAGCTTTGCACCATGGTCTGTTCTCATGTGGCGTTCCTCCTTTCCGTCCTCAGTCGACATAGACGATCCTGCGGCTGACGATCCGGAACACGACCGCCAGTATCGCCCCGATCACCACAAAATACACCCACGCCAGCGCCGAGGAATAGGCAAACTTCACCTTCTCCTGCACGGTGGATACGATCAGCCGCATGACGGGGTTGCTGTAGGAGGTGAAGCTGTCGGTGATCGAATAGATCAGGTTGACCATCAGCATGGGCGAGAGCATGGGAAACGTGACCTTCCAGAACATCTCCCACCGCGTCGCGCCGTCGATGGACGCCGCCTCGTACAGCGTGCCGGGCACAGCCTGCAGCCCCGCCAGAAACAGCAGGATCTGGATGCCGGAACGCCACGACAGCTCAAAGATGTCGTTCGAGGTGTTCACGATCACGCCGATCATGCCGCTGCCGACGCCCAGACCCTGCAGCAGGTCGTTCAGCGCCGTTACCTGGAACAGCTGCGAGGTCTTTTCGCCGGACAGGATCATCTGGGACATATAATCGCCGTTGATGATGTCGATGATCACACCGGAGGCGATGATCACCGGCAGAAAGAACACGGCGCGCGCCACAGTCCGCCCGCGGAACTTTTCGTTGAGCAGCAGCGCCATGATCAGGCTGAACACCAAAATCAGCGGCACCTGATACAGCAGATCCTTCACCGTTTCGACCAACAGGGGGACAAACTCGCTGTCCTCTGTAAAGGCGACACGGAAATTCTCCAGCCCGACGTGGCGGCTCTCAAAGCCGCCCACGCTGATCTTCAGCTCGCGGAAGCTGTAGATCAGCGACTGGACGAGCGGACGGGCATACACCAAAAAGAACCCGATGAGCCAAAGGCCGATGAAGCCGTATCCGACCAGCGACTTTTTGCGCTCGTAGCTCATTTTCCCGCGCCGTTTACCGGGCATCGCCATCCCCTCCCTTCGCGACGGTGTAGGACATGCCGCCAAGCACCGTGCCGCCCGCGTTTGTCTCCTTATCGGTCGCGTTGACCAGAATGACGGTACCGTTTTCGTACACGGTGCGCGACACGCCGGGCGAGAGCTGCACATAGTCCGCGATCGCCGTGCCCGCCGCGGGAGCCAGCGCCGCTTTCAGTTCGCGGTACTGTCCGGCGGCTTTCGCGGTCCATTCGGACAGCCGTGCGTTATACAGGGCGGTGTAGGCGGTGTCCTGCAGGCGCTCGTCCTGCCCGTCGGCATCGTCATACAGCCGGTAATACAGCGAGGAGCCGGTCGCGATCGCCGTCAGCAGCGCCGCGCGCGGATCGTCGGACAGATTGACCGCGCCGCCCGCACAGGGGCGCAGCCCGTTCATCACCAGAGCATAAAACGGTACGCTCTCGTCGGCGATGTCGTACCCGCTCGCCGCATCCGGCGTATCGAGCACAGCCGACGCCGCCGCCAGCAGATAGCTGTTGCCGCCGAAGACCAGCACATCCCTGCCGCCCTCACGCAGCTGTCCGGCAGCCTGTGCCGCCGCCTCGGCGCGCCGCGTGTTTATCGACGGCGAGCCGACCGTCAACAACTGGAGCGGCTCGTCGGAAATGATCCTTGACGCGCTGGCGCCCGCGCTGCAGATCCGTTCGCGCAGCAGCGCCTACACCATGCGGCAGGTGCGCCTGTATGCCGCCGACCCCGACGCGACGGAGTTTGAGCCGGATGAGAGCGACGGCGGCACAGCCGACTCCGGCGACAGCAGACCGGAGGACAGCGGCTCCGACCCCGAAAAACCGGACGACAGCAAAGCGGACAACAGCAGCGGTTCGCCGGATACCGGCGCCGCCCTGCCGTGTGCGGCTCTGCTGACCGCGCTCGGCGCGCTTGCCGCCGTATTCGGCAGCAAAAAGCGCCGCAGCTGAACGCCCGCTGCCGGGCGGCGTCCCGACCGGGGCACCGCCCGGCAAAGCGGAGGGGAAAGGAGCACACGGCCATGGGCAACATCTCCAAATTCCATTACGACATGACCCGCTATCGCGAGCCGCTGCTTTGCGGCAGGTTCAAGGTGGTGCAGATCGGCGACCTGTGCTGCTCCGCCAATTACGACGTCGCACAGCACGAGCAGGAATATCTGGAGTTTTCGTATATCGAATCGGGCAAGGCGTTTTTTCGGATCTCGCAGAACACGTTCGTCGCCGAGCCGGGCGACCTGATCCTCAACCGCCCCGGCGATATTCATCAGATCACCTCGGCAGCAGACGATCCCGTGCGGTTCTTCTATTTTTCGATCGTATTCTGCGAGGATCACCCGGAGTATGAACGCTTCCGCGAGATGAAGGCGTTCTTCGACACCACGAACAAGCGGGTGCTGCACAACGCCCTGTCCACCTATCAGCTGTTTTACAAGGCATTCAACGAGACCAGCAGCGATAAGCCGTTCGCGCTGGAGATGCTCGAGGCGTGCCTGACCGAGATCATGATCATCTTTTACCGCAGCATGAACGCCCTCGGCCGCACCTATTATTTCTCCAAGGCGAACAAGCAGACCGAGGATGAGCTGGTCAACAGCGTCATCGAGATCCTCAATTCGGGCGATCTGTGCGAGCGGCGGCTGGGCGACCTCGGCCGGGAGATCGGCTACAGCTATCCGTATCTGTCGCAGATCTTCTCGCGCAAGATGGGGCAGTCGATCCGCAGCTATCATCAGCGCCTGCAATTCGAAAAAGCCATCGACCTGCTCAACGACAACATCAGCATTACCCGCGTCGCGGAAGCGCTGGGCTACACCTCCATCCACTCGTTCAGCCGCGCATTCGCCCGCTATTACGGCTTATCCCCCTCCAAGTATCTGGAGCAAAACGGCATATCCCCGAAGAAAGCCCCCGCCCCCGGGAACGGTCCTGCCGATCCCGAAGAGCCGGAACTATCCACCACCGACAAGAAGAGAGGAACGAACAGATGAAGATCGCCATCATCGGATGCGGTACTATTGCCAACAACGCCCACATCCCCGCCTATATGGCAAATCCCGATGCAGAGATCAAGTATTTCTGCGACATCATCCCGGAGCGCGCCCATGACGCCGTGGAAAAATACGGCTGCGGCACCGCCGTGGTCGATTATCACGATGTGCTGACCGATCCGGAGGTCGAAGCGGTATCCGTCTGCACACCGAACAACGTCCACGCGCAGATCGCCATTGACGCGCTGCACGCGGGCAAAAACGTGCTGTGCGAAAAGCCCGCCGGGCGCACCTATGACGAGGTGGTGCGGATGCAGCAGGCGCAGCACGAAACGGGCAAGGTGCTCAACATCGGCGTCGTCAACCGGTTCAACGCCTCCGTGCGCCGCATCCGCGAATACATCCAAAGCGGCGAGCTGGGCGACGTGTTCCACGTCTATGTCAGCTTCCGCAGCCACCGCAGCATTCCCGGCCTCGGCGGCGCGTTTACCACGAAAGCCATTGCCGGCGGCGGCGTGCTGATCGACTGGGGCGTGCATTTTCTCGATATCGTGATGTACTGCTGCGGCGACCCGAAAGCGCTGACCGTCACGGGCGAGACGTTTTCCCGCCTCGGCTGCGACATGCCGAACTACACCTATCTCGGGATGTGGGCAGGCCCGCCGCAGTATGACGGCGTGTATGACGTGGATGATTCCGTCACCGCGCTGATCCGCACCGAGGGCCCGGTCATCACCCTCAACGGCGCCTGGGCACAGAACATCGGCGAGGAAGAGATGTACATCGACTTCATGGGCGACAAGGGCGGCATCCGCCTGCAATACGGCAAGGAGTTCAAGGTCTACACCGCACAGCACGGCGCACTGGTCGAATATGAGCCGAAATTCCCGCAGGAGCAGATGTTCCAAAACGAGATCGATGCCTTCCTCCGCTGTGTGCAGACCGGCGAAAAGCTCCCCTCGCACATCGACACGGCGATCATCACCGCCCGCATGATGCAGGCGATCTACGATTCTGCCGACGCCCACCGCGAGATCAGCCTTGACTGACGCGGCGGCACCGTGACGGCAAGATAAGGAGAACACCTATGGATACGAACACCCGCCACCCGATCGGGATCATGGCAGACTCGCTTCGCCTGCCGTTTGCCGAAAGCCTGCAAAAATGCCGTCAGCTCGGCGCGGACGGCGTACAGCTGTACGCCGTGTCCGGCGAGATGGCGCCGGAAGCCCAGACCCCGGCAGGGATCGCCGAAAAGCGCCGGATATTGGCCGATAACGGTCTTGCCGTTTCCGCCCTGTGCGGCGATCTCGGCGGTCACGGCTTCTGTCTGGCTGAGGAGAACCCGGAAAAGATCGCGCGCTCAAAGCGTATCGTCGATCTGGCGCTTTCTCTCGACTGCCGCGTGGTGACGACGCACATCGGCGTCATCCCGGCGGACACGGACTGCGACCGCTACCGGATCATGCAGCAGGCATGCGCGGAGCTGGCGGAATACGCGCACAGCAACGGCGCGTGGTTTGCCGTGGAAACCGGACCGGAGCCTGCCGCGCGACTGCGGCGGTTCCTCGACAGCCTCGGCACACCCGGCGTGGGCGTGAACATGGACCCGGCAAACCTCGTCATGGTCACGGACGACGACCCTGTGGCTGCCGTGCATACGCTGGCGCCCTACATCGTGCACACGCACGCCAAGGACGGTGTGATGCGTAAAAAGACCGATCCGCAGATCATTTATGATTTCTTTGCCGAGGGCGGTATCGGCGACCTGCGGCTGGAGGAATATTTCCTCGAAACGCCGCTCGGCGAAGGCAGTGTGCCGTTTGACGCCTATCTGCAGGCGCTCGACGGCATCGGCTACCGCGGCTATCTGACGATCGAACGCGAAGTCGGCGCAGATCCGGCGGCGGACATCCGCACGGCTGTCGAATTTTTGCGGCGGCATACCGCAGAAAAAGGAGCAGGAAAATGAAAAAGATCGGGTTTATTGACTTTTATCTGGACGAATGGCACGCCAACAACTACCCGGCATGGATCCGCGAGGCCTCAAACGGGGAGATGGAGGTCGCCTATGCCTACGGCGTGATCGACAGCCCGCACGGCGGTCTGACCACCGCCGCGTGGTGCGAAAAATACGGCGTCACCCGCTGCCTGAGCATCGAGGAGATCACGGAGAAGAGCGACTGCCTGATCGTGCTGTCGCCCGATAACTGCGAGATGCACGAGGGATTGTGCCAGATCCCGCTGCGCAGCGGCAAGCCGGTATATGTGGACAAGACGTTTGCCCCGGACTATGCCGCGGCAGCGCGCATCTTCGCCGTGGCTGAGCAGAGCGGCACGCCGTGCTATTCCACCTCGGCGCTGCGCTTTGCCGAGGAGTATGCCGATATCGACACCGACGGGATCACGGCGATCTCCACCTTCGGGCCGAACGATCCGGACACCTATTCCATTCATCAGCTGGAGCCGATCATGATGCTGATGAAAACGCCGGTGCGGCAGGTGCTGTTCTCCGGCGACGACACCTGGTACACCGTGCTGCTGCGCTTTGCCGACGGGCGGCACGGCTCGCTTTCCGGCTTCATGGGCGGCAGCCCGTTTGTCACGAATATCCAGATGACCGGCGGCGCGCGCTGCCTTACGGTCACGTCGGATTTCTTCCGCGCGTTCATCGCCGAGCTGGTGGAATTTTTCCGCACCGCCGAGGTCAGGGTCCCGCACGAGGAAACACTGCGGATCATGGCGGTGCGCGGCGCGATGCTGCAGGCACAAAAGACCCCCGGCGTCTGGGTGGACGTCTGACCGTCATAAAAAAAGAAGGATCGCCGGCAGGGCGATCCTTCTTTTTGTTTATCCGACAGAAAGGGCGCAAGGGAATTAAGACCCCCGCCCGTATCGGCACAGCAAAGCCTGCGCCGACACAGTAAAAGCCTGCACCCGCGCCGTCGGCGGACGTCTCCCCCCACCTGTCTGGCAACCGGGACAACCGCCGCATCAGCTGCTACAGTATGAACCAAACAACGACCGGAGGATGTAAATAAAAAAGCAGAGCGCCCTTACAGAAACCCGCTCGGTTACTATAAGAACACTCTGTATGGTCGGAGTGACGGGACTTGAACCCATGGCCTCTTGGTCCCGAACCAAGCGCTCTACCAAACTGAGCTACACCCCGATGGCTGAATTCTACAGCCCTATTATTATAGCGGTTTTCCCTCCGATTGTCAAGGGTTAATTCCACTTTTTTCGCGCTGCGGCGCATTTTTTGCCTGCGGCAGCGGGCGTCCCTCTCCCCTGCTGCAAGGCTATGCGGCTTTTTCTTGCCATTTGCCGCGAAATGCGGTATACTTACCGTTATCGGCGCGCGTTTTTTACGCGCCGTACATCATCGGCAGGAGCTACGGAGGTTTTTCATGGCTGATTTTACCGGCATCCGCTTTTCCGGCAGCTTTCGCGCCTACCAGCAGCGCATTCTTGACCACGCTGACCGCCATTTAGCGGACGGACACATCCACATTGTGGCGGCGCCCGGCAGCGGCAAGACCATTCTGGGTCTCGAGCTGATCCGCCGTCTTCAGGCGCCCTGTCTGATCCTCTCCCCAACAACTACCATTAAATACCAATGGGGCGACCGATTTTCCGCGTTTTTTCTGCCAAAGGGCGCCGACCCCGCCGCCTATATCTCCTATGACCTCCGCCGCGTGGCGCTGATGACCTCCGTCACCTATCAGGCGATCTATTCCGCCATGAAAAGACTGCCCTGCGCCGATGACAACGAGACGGTCGACTATGCGGACATTGACCTGTTTCAGCTGATCCGGGACAACGGCATCCGCACGATCTGTCTCGACGAGGCACACCATCTGCAAAACGAATGGCAAAAGGCGCTGGAGGCCTTTATGGCGGGGCTGGGCGGGACGGTGACGACCGTCGCGCTGACCGCGACGCCGCCGTATGACGCCGGAAAGGCGGAATGGGACCGCTATATCGCGGTCTGCGGCGAGATCGACGAGGAGATCTTTGTGCCGGAGCTGGTCAGGGAGGGCACGCTCTGCCCGCACCAGGACTATGTCTACTTCAATTTCCCGGCGCAGGCGGAGACCGATGCCTTTCGCGCCTATGCCGCCAAAACGCAGGCGGCACTGAAAGAACTTTACACCCTGCCGCTTTTGTCCCGCGCCTATGCCGCCGTCGCCGCGCGCGCCTATGACGCGCTGTTTGCGGACGCGGGCGGCTGTATTGCCCTGCTCATCCTCTGTCAGGCGGCGGGCATTGCGGTCGACCGGCGGCTGATCCGTGTATTGACCGACACCCGCGCGCTGCCGCGGCTTACGCCCGTATTTGCGGAAAAGGCGGTCGCCTTTCTGCTGACGGACGACACGCTGCTCAGCGACGCCGACCGCGAGGCGCTGCGGGAGCTGCTCCGGCGCCACGGCGTGTGGGACAACGGCGGCGCGTGCTTTACGCTGAGCGACAGGCTCAAGCGCCGCCTGTGCGCGTCGGCGGGCAAGCTCGACAGCATCGCGCACATTGCCGCCGCAGAAAGCGCACAGCTGGGCGAACGGCTGCGGATGCTGATCCTGACCGACTACATCCGCAGGGAATCGCTCGGCGCGATCGGCACCGCGCAGCCGTTTGACCGGATCAGCCTCGTATCGGTATTTGAAACGGTGCGGCGGACGCTGCCGGACACGCCGATCGGTGCAGTCTCGGGCAGCCTGATCCTGCTCCCCTGCGCGGTGGTTCCCGCCGCATGGGCGGACACCGCCGTGCCGCTCGGTCAGACCGGCTATGCCGCCTGCCACCCGGGCGGCGGCAGCCGCGAACGCGTCGACTGCCTGACCCGGCTGCTGCAAAGCGGGCAGATCCGCATACTTTGCGGCACGCGCGCCCTGCTTGGCGAGGGCTGGGACTCCCCCTGCGTCAACACCCTGATCCTCGCCAGCTTTGTCGGCAGCTTTATGCTCTCCAATCAAATGCGCGGGCGGGCGATCCGCCGCGATCCCGCCGCGCCCGGCAAGGTATCGAACATCTGGCACCTCGTGACGGCGGAGCCGGACTACCTTTTTGCCGACAACGGCGCACAGCGCCTTGCCGCCTATCTGCAGCACGACCCGGGCACCTTAGTCTCGGACGATTTTGACACCCTGTCCCGCCGGTTTTCCTGTTTTGTCGGTCCGCATTTTGACACCGGTGCGATTGAGGACGGCATCGAACGGCTCACCGCCATCCGTCCGCCCTACACCGCTGCGGGCATTGCGGACATCAACCGGCGCATGCTGTCCCGCGCCGCCGACCGGGCGGCTGTCGCCGCGCAGTGGACGCTGGCGACCGACCGCGGCGCCCGGCTCTGCCGGCAGTGCGAGCTGCCGAGATCGCGCGCCGTGCCGCCGTTCACCTTTTGGGACATGTCCGTTATTTTAGCATCGGCGGCGATCGAGGCCTCCTGCCTCCCCCCCCTTTTGCGCACGCTTGCCGATTCCGCTGACCGCATTTCCGCGCCGCAGCTGCTCTTTTTGCTCGCGCTCACGCTGGTCGCCGCCTTTTTCTTTGTCCGCGCGGCAAAGCGGCTGCTGCTTGACGCGGCGCCGTTTCGCGAAATGCGGCACATCGCCGAAGCCCTGCTCGCCGCGTTTGTCGAGCTCGGGCTGATCGATCCCTCCGCGCGGCTCGTTGCGTCCGGCTCCCGTGCCGATGCCGTGCTGACCCTGTCGCTCGCCAATGCGTCCGCCTATGAGCAGAGCCGCTTTAACGCGGCGGTCACGGAACTGTTCTCGCCGATCGACAACCCGCGCTATCTGCTGGTGATGAAGCGGTGCGGGCGGCTGTCCTACCGCCGCTCCTATGCCTGCCCCGCCGAGCTTGGGCGCACCCGCGAAAATGCGGCGTGCTTTGCTGCCCAGCTGCGCCGCCGCGTCGGGCATTTTGCCCTGATCTACACCCGCACCGAGGCAGGCCGCGCCGCTATTCTGCGCTGCCGCCGCCGCGCCTTTATCACCCAAAACGACCGCCTGATCCACCCGAAAAAGCGCGTCGTCCCCTGGGATTGACCCGTTTTCCGCCTTTTGGGCGGCAATTTATCCGCAAACGGAGGTTTTTTCCATGCCCACATCCGTACATTCTCTCCCCCCGCTGCTTTGGTTGTATCTCGCCGCGATCTCGCTGATCGCCGTGATCGTGACGGTGTATGACAAGTGGGCGGCTAAGCATCGCCCGCGTCACCGCACCCGCGAGCGCACCCTGCTGCTGCTCGCCGCGGCGGGCGGCAGCGCGGCCATGCTGCTGACGATGCTGCTGATCCGCCACAAGACGCGGCACATGAAATTTATGGTCGGCATTCCGCTGATCATGCTGCTGCAGGCGGCGCTGCTGCTTTTGGGGGCCTATTTTCTTCCCTAATACATGACCAAACGGGCGGCGGACGCAAGGTATGCGTCCGCCGCCCGTTTTTTGCCTGTCTGTCCTGCTGTTCTCTGCTTTTGGGGTCATTTTCCCGCCGCGGTGGGTCAATGTTTCACATGAAACATTTTCTCCTCCCCTGCCGCAAAGCGGAGCAGCACTGCCCCCGTTTCGCCCTGCCGAAAGCGCGCCTGTCCCCCCGCATTGCCGCCATAATTGTTTCACATGAAACATTGCCGCCGCACTTACCCCGCGCTGCGCTTTTCCGCCGCGCCCGGTGTGCCGCGCACGCCGAAGCAGGCGGCGGGGATGCGGACGACGTATTCGACCGATTCTCCTGTCTCCCGCCGTTCCATCGTTGCGTCGATGCCCGCCTGCTGCATGACCTCGACCGCATGGCGGATCGTGTTGATAAACAGCCGCACGTCCCGCACGATCCAGGTCGGTCGGCGGCGCGGCGGATCGCCGCGGCACACCGCCTCGACCAGCCGATCCGTCTGCGCCACGTTCAGCCGGTCGCGGCAGATGCGGTCGAGCGTCCATTCCCGCTGCGCATCGTCCGGCAGACGCAGCAGCGCCCGCGCGTGCCGCTCGGTCAGTCCCGCCGACACCATGCGCTGCCGCATGGATCCCGGCAGGCGCAAAAGCCGCAGCTTGTTGGCGATGGCGGACTGCGAATAGCCGAGCCGGTCGGCGGCCTCCTCCTGCGTCAGCCCGTATTCGCGGATGAGCCGCCCGATGCCCTCCGCCTCCTCAAAGCAGTTCATGTCCACCCGCTGCATATTTTCGATCAGCGTCCGCACCGCATTCTGCCCGCCCTGCTCCTCGCTGACCGCAACGCAGGGCGCCTCGCTCCAGCCGAGCATGCGCAGCGCCCGCAGCCGCCGTTCCCCCGCCACCAGAACTGGCACGCCGTCGCGCAGAGACACCGCCAGCGGGTTTATCAGCCCGTTTTCCGCAATGCTCTGCGCCAGCTCCCGCAGTGCCGTCTGGTCAAACTCCCGCCGCGGCTGGTCGGGATTCGGCAAAATGTCCCCGACCGGAATCAGCAGGATCCGTCCGCCGTCCCGATATCCCTCCGCTTTCTTTTCCCGTTTAAACATGCTTTTCCCGTCCTTTCCGCATATGTTTTACCATATTTTAACATATGCAAAAACGACCGACTGTCGAAGTCGGTCGTCTGAAAAACAGTTTTACCAGGGATTCTTGGCGATCTTTGCCGAGGGGCGGGGGTATTTGTCGGGGATGGACGAGCTTTTGCGGATGCACAGCACCTGCCGCTGCAGCGGCTCGGCGGCGGGCAGGGTCAGCGACGCCGTTTTCTCCACCGTCCCGCGCAGCTCCCGCAGCGCGCGGGCGGCGGCTTCGGTCTCGGCGGGCGCGTCGGGACCTTTAAGCGCAATAAAGCTGCCGCCGGGACGGACAAACGGCAGGCAGTACTCGCACAGCAGCGGCAGCGACGCGACGGCGCGCGCGGTCGCAACGTCAAACTGCTCTCTCAGCTGCGGGTCGCGCCCCGCCTCTTCGGCGCGGGCGTGGATGCGGCGCGCGGGCAGGGAAAGCGCCGTGCAGACCGCCTCGAGAAACGTCAGCCGCTTTTGCAGGCTGTCGAGCAGCGTGAGCGTGCAGTCGGGGCGCAATATCGCGAGCGGCACGCCCGGAAAGCCCGCGCCGGTGCCGACGTCGATCAGCGTAAACGCACCGTCCGGCAGAAAGCGCGCCGCCGTGAAGCTGTCGAGAAAGTGCTTGACGAGCATCCCCTCGGGATCGGTGATGCCGGTGAGGTTCATTTTTTGGTTCCACTCAACGAGCAGCGCGGCATAGGCGTCGCACCGCTCCGCCTGCTCCGCCGTCAATGTGACGCCGTATTCCGCCGACAGCGCGATCAGCCGTTTGCAGTCGATCATGCGTCTCCCTCCCCCGTCATTGTTTCATGTGAAACATTTTCCGCCGATGCGCGGCCTTGCAGCCATAAGATCAGCACCGCCACGTCGGCAGGGCTGACGCCGCTGATCCGCCCCGCCTGCCCGATGCTGCGCGGGCGGACGCGGCTGAGCTTTTCCGCCGCCTCCTTGCGCAGTCCGCGCAGCGCCGTGTAGTCGGTATCAGGCGGCAGCAGGCGGTTTTCCAGCCGCCGCATCTCCGCAATGTCGGCCTCCTGCCGCCGGATGTAGCCCTCGTATTTCAGCTCCACCTCGACCTGCTCCCGCACCAGCGGATCCAGCGCGGGACGGCCGGTGTCGACCGGCGTCAGGGCGTCGTAGTTTAATTGCGGGCGGCGAAGCAGCTCCTCGAGCCGCACGCCGCTCACGACCGGCGATGTGCCGTGCGCCGTCAGCAGGGCGTTGAGCGCCTCGGACGGCGGCAGAATGGTCTCGTGCAGGCGGCGGCGCTCCGCGTCGAAGGCAGCGGCGCGCGCCTGATAATGCGCCCAGCGGCGGTCGTCCACCAGCCCCGCCTCACGCCCGATCGGGGTGAGACGGCGGTCGGCGTTGTCCTGCCGCAGCACAAGGCGGTATTCCGAGCGGCTCGTCATCATGCGGTAGGGGTCGGTGCAGCCCTTGGTCACAAGGTCGTCAACCAGCGTGCCGATGTAGCCGGAGGCGCGGTCGAGCCGCATGGGCGGGATGCCCAGCACACGGTGCGCGGCGTTAATGCCCGCCACAAGCCCCTGTGCGGCTGCCTCCTCATAGCCGGAGCTGCCGTTGAACTGCCCCGCGCCGAAAAGCCCCGGCTGATCCATAAATTCCAGCGTCGCATCGAGCGACAGCGGGTCGCAGCAGTCATATTCGATCGCATAGGCGGAGCGCATGACATGGACGTGCTCGAGTCCCGGGATCGTGCGCAGAAACGCCTGCTGCACATCGACGGGCAGCGACGAGGACAGCCCCTGCAAATACATTTCCTCGGTGGACGCGCCGCACGGCTCGATAAACACCTGATGCCGCTCTTTTTCGGCAAAGCGCACGATCTTGTCCTCGATCGAGGGGCAGTAGCGCGGGCCAACGCCGTGGATCTTGCCGCTGTAGAGCGGCGAGCGGTGGAGATTCTGCAAAATGACCGCCTTTGTCTCCGGAGTTGTCCAGGTGATGTGGCAGGGCAGCCGGTTCTCGGGCGGCACCGCCGTCTCAAACGAGAACGGCACGACCGGCTCATCGCCCGGCTGCAGCTCCATGCGCGAAAAATCAATAGAGGAGCGCAGCACGCGGCAGGGCGTGCCGGTCTTGAAGCGGCGCAGCGGAATCCCGAGCGCCAGCAGCGAATCGGTCAGCCCGGTGGCGGCGTACATGCCGTCGGGGCCGCCGTCGTAGCTGACATCGCCGACATAAATGCGGCCGCGCAGAAACGTGCCGGTCGCAAGCACGACGGCGCGGGCGCGGTATTGCTCCTCAAGGCGGGTCGTCAGCAGCCAGTCGTCGCCGTCGCGGACCAGCTCCACAATTTCCGCCTGCTTTAGGTCAAGCCCGGGCGTTGTCTCCAGCGTGTGCTTCATGGTCGCGGAATAGGCGCGGCGGTCGATCTGCGCGCGCAGCGAGTGGACGGCAGGTCCCTTGCCGCGGTTGAGCATACGCGACTGCAGCGTGTTCGCGTCCGCCGCGCGCCCCATCTCCCCGCCGAGCGCGTCGATCTCGCGGACAAGATGCCCCTTTGCCGTGCCGCCGATCGAGGGATTGCAGGGCATGTTGCCCACGCAGTCGAGATTGATCGTGAACACGACCGTCGCACAGCCGAGCCGTGCCGCCGCAAGCGCCGCTTCAATGCCGGCATGTCCCGCACCGATCACAGCCACGTCATATTTTCCTGCCATAAACCGCATAGAAATTCCACCTTATGTTAATTCACAAGGAATTGAGAGACAATTCCGGGGAGTTATCCACATTTTCAACCGAGTTTTCCACCGTATTAAACACGGGAGGGGAAAACTCCCTGCGAACGGACAGCAAGCGCCCGCCCCGCACGGCACACAGGCAAAGAGCAGGGTTCCGCCGTTTTTCGACAGCGGAACCCTTTTTCCACCATGCCGGCGGAGACTGTGGAAAAGTAAACCAATAGGTAAAACGATAGGTAAATCCGAAGCCGCACGGGCAGCGGAAAAGATTTACCGCCCGCCGACAAACACGGAATCGCACAGGCGTTTTTCCCTCTCGCCTCCCCTGTGCAAGGGGAGGTGGGTTTGCGTCAGCAAAACCGGAGGGGTTGTTTCGTGCCGCCCAAATGAGGGTGCGCAAGCCCTTTCGCTCCTGCCGTCAACCCCTCAGTCAGCCCGTCGGCTGACAGCTCCCCTTACACAGGGGAGCCAAGGGGAGATTCACCGGCTGAAAAGCTACCTTATCACACCTGTCGGGCTGCACAGGGGAGCCGGGGCGGATCAAGTTCACACTGCCTACAAATGCGGCGCACCTCTCGCCTCCCCTGTGCAAGGGGAGGCGGGTTTGCGTCAGCAAAGCCGGAGGGGTTGTTTCGTGCCACCCAAATGGGGACACGCAAGCCCTTTCGCTCCTGCCGTCAACCCCTCAGTCAGCCCGTCGGCTGACAGCTCCCCTTACACAGGGGAGCCAA
>CAKUMQ010000007.1 GCA_934667845.1 uncultured Eubacteriales bacterium
TCTTGCTTTTACGTTGTTTAATTTTCAAGGTCCCGCTGTCCGTTTTCCGGGACAGCTTCGCTAGTATACCACACTTCTACCCCCTTGTCAACACCTTTTTCCAAACTTTTTTCTCTTTTTTATTTTATCCCTTTCTCTTTCTATTCTTTGATTATATACGTTTGTCGGAAACCGGAATGCCGCCGTTTTATTTTCCGTTTTCACCCGCCGGATATTGGCATTTGCGGCGGTCTGTGATATACTGTTTCTGTATTATACCGCTTTTGCCCACGCGTTTACCATGTCACATACGGAAAAGAGGAAACACGGTGAAGTCTCTCCGACCGTTTCACGGCCAGATGTCCGACAGATTCCGGACGGCGATCTTTGTCATTCTGTCCGGCGGCTTTCAGGACGCCTATACCTACACCTGCCGGGGGCATGTATTTGCCAACGCCCAGACCGGCAACATTGTGCTGCTCAGCACGGCTCTGTTTCAACGGGAGTGGGCGGTTGCGCTGAAATACCTGATCCCGGTCACGTCATTCCTGATCGGCACAGCCGCCGCGGAATACGTCCATTCGCGCCTGAAGGGCTGCGAAAAGCTCCACTGGCGGCAGATCATTCTGCTCTGTGAGATCATTCTGCTGTTTATCGTCGGCTTTTTGCCGCCCGCCGTCGAATCGCTTGCCAACATATTGGTATCCTTTGTCTGCGCCATGCAGATGCAGACCTTCTATAAGGTGCGCGGCCACGTCTACGCCAGCACCATGTGCATCGGGAATATGCGGTCGGGAACTGCGGCGCTGTGCGCCTATTTCCGCGTGCGGGACAAAAATATCCTGAAAAAAGCGCTGATCTATTTCGGCGTGCTTTTGGTGTTCAGTATCGGCGCGGGACTGGGCAGCGTTCTGACGATTGCTCTGGGGTATAAGGCCATCTGGCTTTGCTGCCTTTTGCTGACCGCCAGCTTTGCCATGATGTTTATACCCGAAAAATAAAACCGGAGCGATCCCCGCTCCGGTAAAAAAGCCCGTATACAGACAGTCTCTGCCGTCCGTATACGGGCTTTGCTTTTGCGGGGGTGTCCCCGCGGTATTTTATCAGTCCTGCGTCTCTTCTCCGCATCCGAGCAGATCGGTCATATTTTTCAGCCCGATCCCCAGTGTCGCGGTATTGTGCAGCAGCGCCGACGTGGTGGGCGGCAATATGCCCGCGACCCCGAGCAGGATCAGCGACAGGTTGAAGCCCACGATAAACCGGTAGCTGCCGTGGATGCGCCGCATCAGCGCCTCGCCGAGCTGCCGCAGCGTCACCAGCGCGAACAGATCCTCCGACGCGACCGTGATATCGGCAATTTCCCGGGCAATGGCGGCGCCGGTGGAAATGGCGATGCCCGCATCCGCCTCGGAGAGGGCGGGAGAGTCGTTGACGCCGTCGCCCACCATGATGACGGTGTGTCCCTCAGCTTTCGCCCGGCGGATGAACGCCGCCTTATCCTCGGGCAGCACCTCGGCATACACCGCATCCACCCCCACCTCGCGGGCGACGGATTCCGCCGTGCGGCGGTTGTCGCCGGTCATCATCACCACGCGGGCAATGCCGCTGCGATGCAGGGCATCGACGGCGGTGCACGCCTCGCGGCGCAGGGGATCGTGGATGCAGATCACTGCCGCCAGCTCGCCGTCAATGCAGAGATACAGGTGGGAATACTGCGCCGGCAGGGCGGCAAATTTCTCCTGCTCGCCGTCCGGCACGCGGCAGCCCTCGTCCTCAAAGACGAAGTGCGCGCTGCCGATGAGCACCCGCTCCTGCTCGACCATGCTGGAGATGCCGTGGGCGACGACATACTGCACCTGAGAATGGTATTCCTCATGCGACAGCCCCCGCCGTCTGGCCTCCTCCACCACGGCGTTGGCCATGGAATGGGGATAGTGCTCCTCAAGGCAGGCCGCCAGCCGCAGCATATCGGTCTCCCCGTGTCCGCCGAACGTCACGATCTGCGCCACGGTAGGCGTGGCATGGGTCAGCGTGCCGGTCTTATCAAACACGATAGTGTCCGCCTTGGCGACAGCCTCCAGGAAGCGGCCGCCCTTGACGGAGATATGATAGCCGGTGCTCTCCCGCATGGCGGACAGCACCGCAATGGGGATGGCGAGTTTCAGCGCACAGGAGAAATCCACCATCAGCACCGAGAGCATTTTGGTGACGTTGCGGGTCAGCAGATAGGTCAGCACCGTGCCGCCGAGGGTATAGGGCACCAGCCTGTCCGCCATGCGGGCGGCTTTGTCCTCCGCCGTGGATTTCAGCTTTTCCGATTCCTCGATCATGTGCACCACGCGGTCATAGCGTCCGCTGCCGGACACCTTGTCCACGCAGATCACGCATTCGCCCTCTTCCGCGACGGTTCCGGCGTAGACGGGACTGCCGGGACGCTTGACCACCGGCAGGGATTCCCCGGTCAGCGACGCCTGATTCACCATCGCCTCGCCCTCGACCACGGTGCCGTCCAGCGGGATCATCCCGCCGGTGCGGACAACAACGCAGTCGCCGGGCTGCACATCCGTAACCCTGGTCAGCACCTCGGTGTCATTGACCCGGAGCCAGACGCTGTCCACGCCGAGGCTCATCGCCGACGCGAGATCCGCCACGGACTTCTTGTGCGTCCACTCCTCCAGAATCTCGCCCAGCCGCAGCATAAACATGACTGAGCCGGCGGTGGAGAAGTCGCCGCGCAGGATGGACACCGTGACGGCGGTGGCATCGAGCACCGCCACCGAGAGCCTGCGCTCCTTCAGCGCGCGCAGCCCCTCGCGGATGTATTTCAGCGAGCGGAACACCGAAAGTGCCGCCGAAAGCGGCGCGGGAAGAAACAGCTTACACAGGCAGCGCCGGAGCACGGTCGTCGCCAGCTTGTCCTCGAATTCGCGGTTGAGCGCCCGCGGGGTATGCTCCGGAACCGAAACCGACCGCTCCGCCCCGGCAAACGAAAACCCCGCCAGCAGGCGGATCACGTTTTCACGCGCCGTATCATACAAAACCACGGCGTCCCGCGTCCGGTCATAGACCTTGACCTCGCGCACACCGTCCGCCGCCCGCAGATAATACTCGAGCACATCCGCCTGTTCAAGCGTCATGGGGCCGCAGCACAGATGCACGCGCAGCCGCCCCGGAATGTCATGTAGGATCGTGCATCTCATGGATCACTCCGCCTTGCTTTCCTCCGCCGGGACAGCCTCCTCGGACGTATCCTCCACAACGGCGGCGGCTTCCTCCGCTGCGCGCTGTTCATTGATCGCCTTCGCCTCGGCATAGATGTCGTCGGCTCCCTCGCGGACAGCCGTGACCGTCTCCATCACCTTATCCTTGGCGCGCAGCGCCGCGGCGGTGGTATGGGCATAGAGCTTGCGCGCGTCCTTGCCGGCAAGAATTTTGATGCCTGCTGTGCCGAACAGCACACCTGCCGCAAACAAACCGAAGCCTAACGTTTTCATCCTGATCGACCTCCAGAAAAATGTTTAGATTAAACCGACCGCCTGTCAGACAGGAACAGCCGGAATGATCCCACGGGGAATCGCCCGGGCGCAAACGGCGGTCACCGGGTCTTCTTCTTATACCCGCAGTCGCAGTAGGGACCGCCGGACGCGAGCGTATACTCCCGCACAAAGTCCGTCGCGCCGCCCGCCTCGCTCATGGTATAGTCCAGATGGCAGAGCGCCGGCGTCAGGTCATACAGCCCGAGCCTCTGCATCAGCACGCAGATGCCGCACCGCGTAAACCGCCCCTCATAGCCGCTGCCGTCGGGATAGGCATAAAACTCCATATTCCACGAATAGGGGTTGCGGTCGGCAGCTTTCAGCGCCGCCGTCTTTTTCATCCCGGCGATGTCCTTTTCGGTAAATTTCGACCGTCCGCTCTTGCGGCAGAACCACTTCATCGGCTTTGTCATCATGGCATCGGCGTAATATTTCGTCAGCCGCTCCACATCGGGGCGCTGCGGCATGGCGAGAATAAATGCGCCGAGCATCGCGCAGTTGACAATATTCATCCGGAAGCGGTCGGCCTTTTCAAACTCCGGCAGCGAGGCGATCATGTCATTATAGCGCGGTTTCGCGGTTTTTGCAATTCTTTTCGCCGTTTTTCTGTCATAGCCGAACACAGCGGTCAGCTGTTTTGTAAATGAGCCGGAAAACAGCGTCCACATGCCAAACGGCATTCCGGCATAGGTCATTTGGTGTCCCCCCGTTTCGCAAATTCCAGCTTCACGATCTGCATGTTCATCCGGTTGTCGCCGACCCGCGCCAGAAAGCGGAAAAATCCGCCGACGGACGGATCCCTCAGGTCGTTGTAGCCGAGCATATAGCCGCGGTGGGAAACGGTCAGGCGGCTGTCCCACGCGGACAGCTCGCGCTTGGCATCCGCCACCGCAAAATAGGCGCCGACATCCTTGATCTCGGCATCCTTGAGCCAGGTTTTCAGCATCAATTTGACCGCCCTGCGGTTTGCCGCGTCAAAGACGAGCACGCCGCCCGGAAACGCCCCCGCCATGCGCTGCACAAGCGTGCGCACCTGTTCGGTCAGGAAATAATAGAACACCCCCGCCGCAAAGAACACGGCACCGTCCGACGCGTCGATCCGGTCAAACCACGCGGTGTCGTTTAAGTCGCACGGAATGTTCTCCTCCCGCTCACCGGCGGGCAGCAGGGCATTCCTCACCGCGATGACATCGGGCATATCCAGATTGTAGAGCCTGCAGCTGCCGTTGTCGCAGGCGCGCCCCGTATTGTCCAGCCCGCAGCCGAGGTTGACGACCGCCGCCTTCGGGTGCGTGCGCAGATAGCTGCGCACCTCAAAGGCGAGGTCATTCTGCCGCATGGCGGCCTCCAGAAAGCCGAAGCGCTGCATCAGGCTCCCCGCCTTCTTCTCCAGCACGGAAAAGTCGTAGTCGACCTCCTCCGTCAGCCGCAGCGCCGTCTCGTCGCGGTAGAGACGCGGATACAGCAGCGAGCACATTTTCCGCCCATACAGCGGGATGAGCAGTGTCTCCTGCACGGTGTTTTTCTCGATCGTATACTTCACACGCTTTCCTCACTTTCCACAAACGGCAGCGACGGCATGGCGCCGTTCTCCGCAATATACGCCAGCATATCCGCAAAGCCCTGCGGGTCGCGGATCTGGTACTGCATATGGTTATGCCCCGCGAACACCGGATAGCAGCCGTGTGGGTAGGCGCGTTTGACGGCGTCCCGGTATTTGATGTGCTCCTCCGCGCTGCCGAACGCAAAATACGTCTGCCTCTGCAACGCCTCCGGCAGCGGCGGAAACGGCTTATCCTCCAGGCTGTCCGCCATCTGGCGGCGCAGATCGCCGTAGGTCAGCGCCCTGCCTGCGGCGATGAAATAGGGCTTGATCGCATCGTCGTCGCACCACAATATCTTTTTCAGCGTCCCGCCCTTTGACCAGTACAGACTCTTGATCGCCAGATACAGAAACGGCGTCATCAGGCGGCGGGTCGGCGCGCCGATCTGCGCAAACTGCCCGCCGTCAAAGAACACATGGGCAACCGGCAGCTTTGTCTGCGTCAGAAACGCGAGCGCCAGATCCGCGCCGATGGAGGAGGCGACGACCAGCGCCAGACTTGTCACGCCCTGCTGCCGCAGAAATTTCTCCGTCTGCCGCACCTCGTCCGCCTTGCCGACATATTTCTGCCCGGCACAGTAGACCGTGGAGGTCGGCAGGATGCAGAAATACCGCTCCCGCAGACACCGCGCCACCGGCTCGCTGCTCTCCCCCGTCACGCCCATGGCGTGGAAAAACAACACGGCGGGGGCCTGTTTATCCCCCCATGTGGCAAACCGCATAATCGCTCACCTCCGGATTCAGCGAATAAAGATCAGCATAACCGCCGACAGTGCCGCCGCAATGACCGCGGTGCCTAAAGTGCCGAACAGCCACTTGCGGCACTTGTCCTTTGCGGTGATATACGGCTTTAGATCCTCCGTGCCGGGGATCGCCCACGCCCTGGTGTGACCGACCCACAGCTCGTCGATCAAAAACCGGTCGATCAGGTTCATCACCGCAAGGATGACCAGCATCTGCCAAAAGCCCGCCCAAAACCCCTTTGCGCCGTTGATCGCATAGACGCAGACCAGCACATAGGCGATATAGACGGGCAGCCCGCACACCTTAAAGCGCAGCGAGGTCTTCCGGATCCTCTCCGGCGTCGTCAGCCCGAGGCTGACGCACCGCGCCTGCACTGCGAGACTGTACAGATGCACCATGCCGACGGCGCCCCTGCGGATGCCGAAGGCGCAGACGAGCATGAGCCAGGCGCCCAGCCCGATCCCCTCGAGGATCGTTTTTATGATCAGCTCCGTCATACCAGATACCGCCCCGCTTCCGCTTCAAGCTCTTTCCACACCGGATAATCCGCGCCGTTTTGGTCAAAAAAGTCCTTGAGGTCGCGGTCGAGCGCGCTCATCTCATCGACCGCGTTCATGGCGTGGTCGGAGGCGCAGATCTTGCCGAGGACGGTCGCGCACATGAGCTTGAAAAAGCGCAGGCAGGTCTTGCGGTATGCCGCGCCCTCAAATTCCGCGTCCTCCCTCGGCAGAATGTCGTGACCGGCGCTTTTGATAGCGCGGTAGCCCTCGATATTGGCGTCGATCATCCGATTCAGATACGCCGTATTGCCCCGCAGCTTTTTCAGATCGCCGTCGGTTTTGTAGCAGGCAAACGCCGCCGGCAGCACAAACGCCGCATGGCAGAGGAGATAGTCCTCCATGTTCGGCTCATAGACGACCTTGTATTTTGTGCCGTCGAATATCCGCCCGATCAGCGCCTCATTGGACGGCGCGCCGCGCAGCTGTCCGATCGTGATCTTTTTCAGATCGATCGACGCCACCCGGTCACGCTCCCGGTGTCCCGCCGAGGAGGCAAAGGCAAACATCACGTTTTTCCCCGGCAGCGCCTCGGCAAGCGCCCTTACCCGCACATTGTTGCCGACAAAGACGATATTCTCCGTCGGATTCGCCCGCAGCGCATCCATGATCGCGTCGAGCTGCGTATAGCGCAGGACGACAAAGATCACGTCATACCGGTCGTCCGGCGTCAGCGCGGTCACGACCGGTATCCGGCTGACCGACACGCGGGGCGAAAACGTATCCTTGATCCGCAGACCGTTTCGGCGGATCTCCTCCGCCCAGTCCCCCCGCGCCAGCAGCGTCACCTCTTTTCCGGCGCGGAACAGATTCCGCGCGAGATTGCAGCCGAGCACACCGGCGCCGAACACCAGAATTTTCATCCTTTTATCCCCTTTCCCGAAAATAGGCGTCTATCTGTTTTTCCGATATCCCGCTTTGTCGCGGTATTCGGGATGCTCCTTAACATACGGGTCACAGTCGCCGCAGATCGTGTAGTCGCACCGGCAGCCGTCGGCACAGGTCGTCGTGCGGATGAGCCGGGCGCGGATCTGCTCCATCGCCGCATAATCCACGTTGCACAGCGCCGGCATGATCTCCGAAAGGCCGTACTGCTTCGCAAATTCCGCCGCCGGACACGCCGTGAACTCATAACGGATCGGCTTGTCTTTCTCAAAGCCGGCGACATGCATCTCATAATCGTGCCGCCGGTCGCAACCCGCCTTCGCCCGCAGAAACGCTTTGTACATCAGCCTGCGCCAAAACGGCTTGTTGCAGTCGACAAATTTCAGCCTGCGGAAGGACGGCAGGATCAGCTCCTCCTCGATCTCCTCGATTTCCCGGAAGGTGGCGACCGCTTTGCACACGGTGTAGTAGCTCATGATCGCGATGCAGTCATAGGTGCCGCCCGCGCCGTTGTGAAAATTCTTTTTCCCGCCGAGGTCCGTGCGCCATCCGGCAAGAAAATCGGCATACTGCCGCTGCACCCGCTCCCACACCGCCTCCCGCTCCGCCGCGGGATAGTGCCGCGTAATCTTCTCCCGTATCTGCTTTTTGCACGCCTTGGAATACAGCACATGGCAGCTGCGGTCAAAGGAAAGCTCACTGTCCCTCATGCCGTTTGCCCCCCTCCCGTCCGCCGCGGCAGGCGATGCCTTTGACAAGCGCCGCCCACTGCTCCGGGTAACACGCCAGCAACTCTTCATGCTGCAGGTTCTGCTCATGGATCATGGGATGGGCGAAGTGCCGCAGATAGCGGGCGCGGTATTTTTCGCCCATTTTCAGCGCATAGAAAATGTGGATCTCCGTGCCGGGCACGTCGATCTTGTCCGGCAGCGGCGTGATCAGATCGGAATAAAACTGGTTTTTGCAGCTCTGCTTCGTCACATAGGGGCGCGCGCCGCCGAGCATATTCATAAACGCCTTGCCGTACTCGCCCATCTGCGCCATGCGCTTCTCCGTCTGCTTCTGCAGAAAGCGGTTTTTCAGCTTCCCGTCGCGGATCAGCGGATAGATTATCGGCAGCAGCAGCTCGGTCTGCAGCTTCGCGGCGAATTTCGACGACTGGTCGAGATCGGAGCTGCCGAGAATGCAGAAGTCCATCCGTATGTTCTGCCGTGCCGCCAAAAGCCCCGCAAACGAACCGCCGAGCGAGCAGCCGTACACCGCGCGGATGTGCCCGCCGCAGTGCGTTTGAATATAGGCTTCCAGCCTTTCCGTCTCCCCGATCATTGTCGGAAACTCCGTTTGCTCGGTCTCGTCAAAGCCGTCGCAGCTGACGCAGAGCACGCGAAAGTCCGTTTCGAGCAGCGGGATCACCTGTCCGAAATTGCTCCGCCAGTGGCAGCAGGTGCCGGGCAGCAGCAAAATGACCGGCGCATCCTCAGCGCCGAACGCATACACTTTCATCGTCCCACACCCTTCAAAAAGCCGCTCTTCGCGTTTTCCTCCGTGTCGTCTGCCTCGTCATAAGCATCGTAGGGCGCGCTCGGGTCATGCACCCGCTTTTTAAACGGCGAGCAGAGCTGATCCCTGTGGGCAAAGGCAAAGGCGAAATTGTCCGTCCAGCCGGTGTGCCCGGTGATAAACAGCGGCTGCGCGCCCATTTTTTTGAGCTTTTCCTCCAGGATGGCGAGCGACCTCACTGCCAGCTTGTTATTTTCCGCCAGCGTGGAGATGAAGCTGTAGCCGCCGTCCGCGCCGAACCACAGCGTGTCGCCGGTGAAGAGGTATTTGTCGTCGATCAGATACACCATATGCCCCCAGGTGTGCCCCGGCACGAGGAAGCAGTGGATCTTGATGTCGCCGATGCGCAGCGTTTCGCCGTCTTTCAGCAGCTGCTTGCGGTTATTGATCGTCACCTGCGGCAGTTTATACAGGTGGTAGATCACCCGGCGGCGCACCTCGCCGGTGAGATAGCGGTTTTCGACCTCGCCTATGTACAGCTTCGCCTTTTTGAACAGCCCCGGGCTGTCCGCCTCGACCGCGCCGACGTGGTCGGTGTCCTGATGCGTGATGAGAATATGGCGGACAGACTTCGGGTCGATGCCGAGCCAGCCCATTTTTCCCGCAAGCCGGTCATAGTTGTAGCCCGCGTCGATCATGATCGTCGTGTCGCCCTTGCGGTAGAAAAAGATGTTCGCCACCCACTCCCGCACGCAGGCAACATTGTCGTCGATCCAGCCGGTGTTCAGCGGCTTGAAGATCTCCTTGCCGCGGTACATGCGGCTCATTTCCTTTTTCTGAAACTCCGTTGCTTTTTTGGACATGGTCGTTCCTCCTTCAGCCAATCCCGTCCGGCTCTGCCGGCGCGGGGGTTAAAAATGCGTCTGCCCGCCGGGCAAACTCCTCCGGATGCAGCATCACAAGCTCCGCGTGATCCATTTTCGGGATGCCGCAAAGCTGCACCTGCGGGAAATACGCCTGAATAAAGCGGATGTTGCCGCGCCGCGCCTTTTTCTCCTCCTCGCCGTACCAGTACGCGATGCGGCAGCCCGTCTGCGCCGGCTTTGGCGGCAGCGTGTAGTTGTTCGCCGACCAGAAGATATGGCGAACGGTATGTTTTGAATAGGTTTTCAGATACGCCGTCAACGCGTCATATTCCTCTGCGGGATCGCGCCCCGGCAGTGTCCAGCGCTCGGGCGGATAGACCGCCTCCAGCATCCTCCGGCTGCGCGTGACGAGCCGAAAGCCCCAAAGATCGCGCAGGCAGATCAGGCGGCGCAGGGGCAGCGGCAGTGAATACGGGGTGATCCCCGCGTCGATGATCGCGCGTCCGACCGGGATCTCTCCCAGCGCGAGCAGGCGCGTCAGGCAGGCGCCGCCGAGCGAGCAGCCGTAGGCGGCGTCCAAACGGGTGATTCCACGCCGCCGCAGCCGATCCGTCACCTCGTCTACCGTCGTCTCCACGGAGACAAAATCCTCGCCCGTTTCGCCGTGGCCGTCGTAGATGACCTGCACCACACGGTACTCCCGCGCCAGCCGCGTCACGGCATCGGTAAATGCCCATTCCGGCTCCGCCGTACACGGCAGAAACAGCAGCGTCTTATCCCGCTCTTTTCCGTATTCCAGAATCTTCATACGCCCATCTCCCGCCGCGTCTCTTTTGTATGCGTTTTTATTTTCGGGCGGACACGCAAAGCCAGCCCCGTTTATGCCTATGCATGCGGATCTCATGAAATCCCGCCTGCTCCAGCGCCGCCGCAAGCTGCGTGTCGCGATAGACGGTCATGCCCGCGATCCGGCGCGTCCATTTGTCATCCCCGGCGCGGTCGCCGCCGCACTCGTTGCAGATGAGAAACGTGCCGTCCGGCTTTAGCACCCGGTATACCTCCTGAAAGCACCGGGGCAGTTCGCCCCAGAAATAGACGGTCTCAAACGCCGTGACCGCATCAAATTCCGCGGACGCAAACGGCATTTTTCCCACGCTGCCGCGCTGCACGACGCAGCGGCCGTCGGCGACCGCTCTGCTGTTGAGCCTTGTCGCCTCGGTCACGCTGACGGCGGAATAGTCGATGCCTTTGACGGTGCCGCGCGGACATTTTTTCAAAAGGGCGCGCAGGTTTGCCCCGCCGCCGCAGCCGCAGTCTAACACTCCGGCGTCCGCAGGGAGCGTCAGAAACGACCGCCCCCACTTCGCCAGCGCCCGGTGACCGATGTTCATGGCGGACACCATCAGCCTTCCGCCAAGCCCCGCCGGCTTGCGGGTATTTTCCAAAAAGGACACACCGTCCCCTCCCTGTTCTTCTGATGACACGGCAGCGCCCGAAAAACCGCTGTTCTTCGCTGCCGCGCTTTGTAAGTTAGCGACCGCTAACCGCAGGACACAGTATAGCACCGTTTTCGCCCATAGGCAAGAGAAAAGACGAAAAAAATCGGCTGGTTTCGCGAAAAAAAACAGCGAAAAACGGAAATTTTTCTGCGACTGCAAGCATCGACCCGGAAAACGAGCATTTGATCCGGCAGGCGATCTCCGCGCTGACGCGGGGCAAGACCGTGTTCACCATCGCCCACTGCCTCGCGACGATCGAGCAGGCGGATCAGAGCCCGGTCATTGACGGCGGCAGGCTTGTGCAGCCCGGCAGGCGCAATCTACGCGCATGGGAAAAGGTGAGTCCTTGTCGGAGGGCGCACTATGGCTCCCCTGTGTAAGGGGAGCTGTCAGCCGTTAGGCTGACTGAGGGGTTGACGGCAGACGTGGAAATACCTGTGCCCCCGTCGGGCGGCACCCACAACCCCTCCGGGCGGCATCCGCCGCCCACCTCCCCTTGCACAGGGGAGGCATGGGGTGCGCGTATTTTTCCTTTACCCGCGCCAACACACTCAACCAACGGCCGCAAAAATCCCGCCCCTGCGATAGCACAGGGGCGGGATCGCTTTTTTTCTGTTCACTTTTTCAGCCGCTTATCGCAGTAGACCGCCAGGCGCGAGCCGAGGGTCTGCAAAATCTGCACGAGCACGATCAGCAGCAGCACGGCGATGATCATCACCGTGAACTGATAGCGGTAATAGCCGTAGTTGATGGCGATCTTGCCGAGTCCGCCGCCGCCGATGATACCGCTCATGGCGGAATAGCCGAGGATGGTCGTGACGGCGATCGTGAGGTTGGAGATCAGCGACGGCACGCTTTCGGGCAGCATGACGCGGGTGATGATCTGAAACGGGGTCGCGCCCATGCTCTGCGCGGCCTCGACGATATTGGGGTTGACCTCCCGCAGGCTGGTCTCCACGAGCCGCGCCACAAACGGGAACGCGGCGATGACCAGCGGGACGATGGAGGCGACGGTGCCGACGGACGTGCCGACGATCAGCCGCGCAAGCGGAAACACCAGAATCATCAGGATCAAAAACGGGATGGAGCGCAAAAGGTTGATCACGACGTCGATCACCCGCATAAGCCAGCGCGGCAGCGGGCGGACGCCGTTTTTATCGCCCGCGACGAGCAGCACGCCGAGCGGCAGCCCGAGCACAACGGCAAAGAATGTGGACAGCACGGTGACATACACCGTTTCCCACAGGGCAAACGGGATCTCATTTTGCAGCACCCGCCACGCCTGCGCGAGTGCTTCCTCATTGAACAAACGGTCAAACATATGCCATCACACCTCCTCAACGGTCACGTTTTCCGCCGCAGCCAGAAACGCGCGGCACTTCTCCACCAGCTCCGGCTCATTGGGTACGCCGAGCAGCATGCTGCCGTAGATCTGGTCGCCGAGCGTGCGGGTCTGGGCGGATACGATGTTGACCGGCAGCGACAGCTCCATCGCCATGGTGGCGATCAGCGGACGGCGCGCGCTGTCCGCGCCGTTGAACGTCACACGGAAACGTTTTTCGTTGCGGGGATTCGACACCGCCACGTCGGCGCCGCCGGGGAACACGAGACGGCGCGCAGCCTCCGACTTCGGGCTGGCGAACACCTCGCCGACGCTCCCCTCCTCGGCGACAACGCCGCCGTCAAGGATCGCCACATGGTCGCAGATCTCCTGCACGACGCTCATCTGGTGGGTGATGACGATCACGGTAATGCCGAGCTTGCGGTGGATATCGCGGATCAGCCCGAGGATCGCGTGGGTCGTGTTGGGGTCAAGCGCCGAGGTCGCCTCGTCGCACAGCAGCACATCCGGCTCGGTCGCGAGCGCGCGAGCGATCGCGACACGCTGCTGCTGACCGCCCGAAAGCTGGGCGGGATAGGCGTTCGCCTTGTCGGGCAGACCGACCATGTCGAGCAGCTCGGCGGCACGCGCTTTCGCTTTGGCGCGCGGCATGCCCGCCAGCTCCAGCGGGAAGCAGACATTCTGCAGGCAGGTGCGCTGCATCAGCAGATTGAACTGCTGAAAGATCATCGTGATGCGGCGGCGCATATCCCGCAGCTCCGCCGGAGACAGCGCGGCCATATCCCTGCCGTTCACCAGCACCTGTCCCGACGTCGGGCGCTCCAGCAGGTTGATGCAGCGCACCAGCGTGGACTTGCCGGCGCCGCTCATGCCGATGATGCCGTAGATATCCCCGTCGGGGATGGTCAGCGTAATATCCCTGAGTGCCTCGACAGTGCCGCCGGACACGGGAAAGCTCTTGCAGACCTGTTTGAGTTCGATCATGATACGGTCGTCTCCTTTTCCGAATACGACCGGACCGCCCTTTTCCGCAGGGAAAAGAACAGCCCGGTCGGAGTAAATATGCAGGGATCAGCCGTTGGTCTTCAGCGCATCAAGCGTGGTCTGCTTGCCGCCGTAGAGGCCCATCGGCTCGTTGTGGATCGCCGCCACGGAGACGAGGTGGGTGTTGTTCTGCTTGTTGAAATCATCGAGATAGGGAACATGCTGGAAGTAGTTTGCATCGCACTCGCCGCTCTCCACGACGTTGTTCGGCACGACATAATCGGAGAACTCGCGGATGTCCAGCGTCACATTCTTGGCAGCGAGGATATCCTTCGCCACGGCGAGGATCTCGGCATGGGGCGAGGGAGAAGCCGCCACGCTGATGGTCTGACCGGCAAGCGCCGTGTAATCGACCGACGCATCATAGCCGTCACCCGGCTGATCGACGGTGCTGACAACCGCGCCGTCATATTTCGTCTGGATGTAGTCGGCGACCTTCTGGCTCTGCAGCGCGGCGACGAGCGCCTTGGTCTTATCGGTCTGCTCATTGCCCTCCTTGACGGCGACAATGTTCGCATAGGCGGCAGCGGAGCCTTCGATCGCGAGCGAATCCTTCACCGGGTTGATACCGGCGGCAATGGCATAGTTCGAGTTGATGACCGCATAATCCATATCCTTGAGCACATTCGGGATCTGGGCAGCCTCGACCTCGTTAAAGGTGATGTTCAGCGGATTTTCGGCGATGTCCGCGACAGTGGCGGTGATGCCGACGCCGTCCTTCAGCTTGATAATGCCCTGCGCTTCCAGCAGCAGCAGCGCGCGCGCCTCATTGGTGGTGTCGTTCGGGACGGCAATGGTCAGCCCCTTCGGGGAGCAGGCGGACAGGGAGAACACGGCGCCGCAGAGCAACACGGCGGCAATCAGCAGAGAAACGATCTTTTTCATGATAAGCACACTCACTTTCTTTTTTCGGTCAGAGGTTTACGGACGGGCGGGAGCAGCGGTACATTCGTCCGCGCAGCCAGTTGGCACGAAGCAGGGTTTCCCATCGGGCGGTCATTCGTTCCCGCCTCCTTTCGGCAAAAATAAAAACGGCAGAGAGCCTTTTTCCCAAGCTCTCTGCCGTCCGTTATCACGATCGGTCAATCGGCGCAGGCGCCGGTGAAGCAGCTTTCGGAAAAAAGGGCGCGACAAAAACGGCACATGCACATCGACATGTCCCAACGGTCAATACGACGGCAGATAGCCATAGCTGCGCACTCCCTTCCCGGTTTCCGGTTGCTCCGGATAAGTTTTGTCCTTAGTATAGCGGCAAAAACGCGGTTTGTCAACCCCTTTTTGCCGATTTTTTTCGATTTTTCCTGCAAAACCGCGCAAATCGCCCCGTCCGTGCCGCCCATACGGGGCACGCCGTGCAATTTTTCCCGGAAAAGCGGGCAAATCACTCCTGCTCCAAAATATCGGTGGTGATGTAGTCGACGCCCCAGCGCATGGCGGTCTCCGCCTGCTCCGGCAGATCCAGCGTCCACACATTGACCTCCAGACCCAGCTCATGCAGCCGCGCGACCTTTTCCTCGTTCAAAATCGCATAGTACGCATCGGCGCCGATGCGGTTTTTCGCCATGTCCTGCATACGCTCCTCGTTTAAATCGTCCGCGCCGCCGCAGAGAAACTGCAGCTTCAGGCTGTCATCCATGCGGCGCAGCGCCGTCAGATTCTCATAGAAAAACGAGATATACACCGTGTTCTCCTCGCTGTGGTGCGCCTGCACGAGCGCACGGATCTCCCGCAGCGTCTCATCGGAAAACGGCGCCTTCAGCTCGAGCACCGCGACCTTGTCATAATCGCGACAGATATGCAGATATTCCTCCGGCACCGGCAGGCGCAGATCAAACCGCGGCTGTCCCGCGTGGTCGGGCAGAACCAGCTCGCGCAGGCGGGACAGCGGCGTTTTCTCCACCGTCAGGTTCTCCCCCGCGACGCGCCCGGTCTCGGAATCGTGGATCAGCACGAATTTGCCGTCCCCGGTCTGATGAATATCCGTCTCGATGCCGTAATAGCTGCGATTGCCTGCCGCGACAAAGGCGGCGCAGGTATTTTCCCGCTCCCGCCCGCTCAGACCGCGATGGGCGATAAACCGCGTGTGACCGTTGCCGGGAATCCGTATGGTAGACATAAACCATGCTCCTCTCGTGTGTGAAATGCCGTCAGGGCAGATGCTTTCCGCCTTACCCGTGCATTATAGCAAACTTTTACGGGGGTTGCAAGACAAAAAAGAAAACGGTCGGCAGACCCGACCGTTTTCCCGGTTATTCCTCCGCAGAGCCGTGCGGCATTTCGCGGAATCTCACCCTCGCCGCCGGCTTCCCATCCGTATCGTAAAGGGGACAGCTGTCCTTTTGGCAGCAGCCGTCCATGCCCTCGTGCCGGTACAAAAGCTCGCCGTATACCGTGTTGTTCCTGCGGGAAACGCGGCGGATCCGGATAGGCGGCGCAAGGGAAAAGGGCGGAAAATCGTCAAAGCTGTCCTCAAAAAAATACAGCTCGCCCGGTCTGAGTCTTTCGTATTGCTCCGTCACGGTAAATGCGCACCGCAGCCCGGCATCCTCCCCGCGCGGTCTTCCCGTATCCTCCAGCTTGACATACGGCGTCAGGGCAAAGAGAAACACGGGAGCAAAGGCAAGGACAAAAAGGACGCCGGAGCGAAAAATAAACGCCGCCGCAAGCAGCAGTATGACCGCCAGACCGATCTTCACATCAAAAGAACGCGGCGGGACCTACCCGTATGTATGGTGGCAGTGCCCGCATTTCGCCTGCCGAAGCATGCGCGGCACACTGGGGCTGCCCACCAGATCATTCAGGGACTGCATATCCTTTTTCCGGTCGATCATTTTCCCGCACCACGGGCAACGTTTTCTGTTCATGGCTCCTCCTGCCGCTGAAACGCAGGACACCGGTCCTCCGCCTCGTATTATCGCGTAAAATCCACCCAAAGGCTATGGGTAAAGCTTTTCCATCCGTCCCGGTCTGTCGTTAATCCGATGATCTTCACCGCGATAAAGGTCAACACGGTGAGCACCTTTTCCCACCTTGTCATGCTGCCGGATCTGACGGTCTTTACGATGATCAGCACATCCGCCGCCGTCATGGCGAGCAGGATCATGATCCCCAGCGGAACAAACATCTCCCCCTCGGGATTGTTGACCGGACCCTTCATGTAGTTAAATGCCATGGTCAGAAAGACCGGCGTATAGACGCCGGAGAAATATCCGTACACCGCATACAGCAGCGCTTTACCGATAACCTTGATCGTATGCATACCAACACCCCCTCACTATTCCCACTGATTATACCTTATTTTCCGCTTATTTGCAAGGGCTTTCCCCCTGACCCGCGCCCGGCTGACCCGTCCCGCGCCCGCCTGCCGGAAAATGCAGGCTTTTTGCGGCGAAATTGCAAAAAAAGGTTGCGCGGCGGCAAAAGGCGCGGTATAATAACAGTCGGCAGTTTTTGCCACCCCACCGCAAAGGAGAGAAAAACCGTGTCACTGCAATCCCTGATCTTACCCGCGGGCTACACCGCCCGTCAGGATATTCTGGAGACCGAGCGGGCGATCAAGCTCGCCAAAGATACCCTCGAACGGCTGCTGGCTGAACGGCTGCGGCTGACCCGCGTTTCCGCCCCGCTGTTTGTGCGGCCGGAAACGGGACTTAACGACGACTTAAACGGCGTGGAGCGTCCGGTGACGTTTGACGTGCCGGATGCAAACGCCACGGTGGCGATCGTCCACTCGCTTGCCAAATGGAAGCGGCAGGCGCTCAGGCTTTACGGCTTTGCCGAGGGGACGGGGCTGTATACCGATATGAACGCCATCCGCCGCGACGAGGCGCTGGACAATCTCCACTCGGTCTATGTCGACCAGTGGGACTGGGAAAAGATCATCACCCCGCAGACCCGCACGGCGGATACGCTGTTTGCCACGGTGCGCGACATCTGGCAGGCGCTTAAGGACACGCAGGCGGCGCTCTGTGCGGCGTTTCCCGCGCTGGAGGCGTTTTTGCCGGAGACAGTCACGTTTGTGACCTCACAGGAGCTGGAGGACCGCTGGCCGGACAAGACGCCGCATGAGCGGGAGGATCTCGCCTGCCGGGAATACGGCGCGGTGTTCGTGTCGCAGATCGGCGGCAAACTGCGCAGCGGCAAGCCGCACGACGGGCGCGCGCCCGACTATGACGACTGGCAGCTAAACGGCGATATCCTCGTCTGGAACCCCGTGCTTTCCCGCGCGTTTGAAATTTCCTCCATGGGCATCCGTGTCAACGAGGAGAGCCTGCGCCGCCAGCTGGCGGAGACGGGCTGCGAAGAGCGCGCCGCCCTGCCGTTCCACCGCCGGCTTTTGGCGGGCGAGCTGCCGCTGACCATGGGCGGCGGCATCGGTCAGTCGCGCGTGTGCATGCTGCTGCTGCAAAAGGCGCACATCGGCGAGGTGCAGGCATCGGTCTGGCCTGCCGACATGGCAGCGGCGTGCGATGCCGCCGGTATCCATCTGTTATAAGAAGCAAAAGCAGACCCGCCCGGCATCTCTCCGAAAACGGAGGCTGCCGGGCGGGTCCTTGCCTTATTTCGCCGGGTCGGTGTCAGACCGGTTACTTTTTCTTCACATACTTGTTATAATACGCCGTGCGCTCGGCGACGACCTTCTCCACGCCGTTGCGTTTCAGCGCCGCTACATACTGATTCCAGGTCGCCTCAAAGTCGCTGGCGGTCAGCAGCTTGTTCCAGTAGGTGTTGACCGTCGCCATAAGCTGGCGGTTATAGTTGACCTCCGACTGGATCACCGTCTCCTTGAACGTGACCTCCTCAACGGCGTCATTGCTCGCCACCTCACGCGCCTGAATCTGCATTTTGCCCCATTTCAGCGCCGCCGTCGACAGCTTGAGGTCGATCTTGCGGCTGTCATACGGAGCGACCAGCGACAGCGCCGGGCCGACATAGCCCACCTGTGCCGCGCTCTTGGCGGCATCCAGCACCATCGGCGTGGTGCCGACCATTTTGTAATGTGTTCCCTCTGTCCCGTAGTTCAGTGTCAGGATCACCTCGGGCTTGGCAAGGAAATCCAGATATTTCATCGCCACGATCGGATTTTTGCAGGTGGCGGTGATCATGTTGAAATAGTTGTAACCGGCGTAGCTCTCCTTGAAATATTTCCCGTTCTTATCCTTGAAGCAGTCGACTGCCACCACCTCGGCAGTGGGCACCTTCTTTTTCAGGGCGGTCATCCAGCCACCCGCGTCTTCGCCCAGAAGGTCCCACCAGCCCGCTTCGATAAAGCCGATATTTCCCGCCTTGAACTGCGCCACATGGTCGGTGGTCTCAAAGTTCGGATCAATGAGCTTCTGCTTGTAGAGCATGTTGCACCACTCGGCATCGGCTTTATATCCGTCGCGGTAATACACCGGAATGCAGTAGCGTTCCTCCAGCGTGTTTTCGCAGAAGGAGAGGATATCCAGAATGTGCGTGCGGTACTCATAGCCGCGCACGTTATTGCCCCACGGAATGGTCGCGTTCCCCGCGGGCTTCTGATCGCGGAACGCCTTGAGCACCTCAACAAGCTCCTCCCGCGTAGTGGGCAGGCTCATTCCGACCTGATCCACCCAGTCCTTGCGGATATATGCCACCGTCCAGTCCGTGACATAGCGGCGCTGCGGAATGGCATACTGTCTGCCGTTGATCTGACCGTAAGCTAAAGTGTCGCTGTCCTTGTTCAGGCTGAGTATGTTTTTTCCGTATTTCGGCAGCGATTCCGTCAGATCCATGATCGCGCCCTGCTGCGCATACTGCTGAAACAGCGAGAGCGTATAGGTGCTGACGATATCGGGCGCGGTATTGGACGCCATCTTTGCCATCAGCACATCGTCCTGCTCCTGGATCCCCACCATCACATAGGAGACCTCGATGCCCATGGGCTTTACCTGCTGCTGGATCCATTTTGTCCAGCGGTTATTTTCGGTAGTCCCCTCCGAGGCGGGCGTGGCACTTTTGTCAATGACCATAACGGTGATCTTTCCCGTGGCGGCTCCGGTATTGCCGTCGGTGTTCTGCGGCTTTTTGACGGTGCCGGTTGTCGCCTTGGTGCCGCTGTTGTCCGGCTTCATGCCGGAGGCAGACGCCTCCGACGGATCCGGCGCGGACGTCTCCGCCTCGCCGGACGACGCTTCATCGGACGGCACGCTGCCGCTTTCGGCAGGGGCGGCGCTTTCCGCCGCAGAGGACGGCTCTGTTCCGCTCTCCCCGTCAGAGGCAGGCGTACAGGAGCAAAGGCTCAGGGCAAGCGCCGCAGAAAATGCTGCGGCAAGCACCCGGCGATATAAAACGTTGGCTGTCATAAGTTCCCTTCCTTTCTGTATAAGAGCGGCGGATCTGTCCCTTGCGCCGTTTTGCACTGCGCAAAGGGCAGCCTAGGGCGGCTCCTGCCCGGCTTTACCGGGAACGCTTCCGGCTGACCGTCAGCACGGCGGCGCTGACCGCCAAAACGGCTGCCACAGCCGTCGGCCATGCCACGCCTGTATCCGGAACGGGGATGTCCGACCCGTCGGAGGCGTCCCCGTCCTCCGACTCTCCTCCCGCCGTCGTCTGCGGCAGCGAAAGGCCGTCAAGGGCAATGGTTCCGCTCAGCTTCTCCCCGTCCCTGCCGACAAATTCCAGCCGCAGGCTCTGCAGTATGCCGAGCCAGCGGATATTCTGCGACATATCCACGGTGATCTCCTGCACGCCGGTCCGGGAAAAGTCGAACGGGATCTCCACCCGCTGGGTATATTCGCCCCCGTCGATATCGTCCATGTCCGGGAACAGATCCGTGGCAAACCGGATATACGCCCGCCCGGCATTGACCAGCTGATTGTCAAACGTCAGACGGATGTGCGGACGGTCTCCCGCATTCAGGCTGACGGCGAGATTGTCGGTCTGCACCGCGCCGTTTCCGTCCAGGGTGATCCGCAGCCAGCCGTCCGCCGCGGTCAGGTCGGTCACGCCGTTATTTTCCGTTTCGGCAGCCTTCCAGTCGCGCGCATCCTTTTCGTCAAAGGTATAGCTGCCGGTGCGGTTTTTATCCGCCTCGGGATCGGGACGCTCCGCCTCGGTAAAGCTGTCCGTAAAGAGGATCGAGTCGATCAGCAGGATGCCGCTGGGATTGCCCTCGCCGCCAAAGCCCACATCAAACCGCAGCTCGGTCAGCTGTCCCTCCCAGGTGTCCAGACGGCTCATATCAAAGCCGTATTCCCAGTAGCCGTCGTATTCCTCGGCGCTCATGATGTCAAGGTCGACCTTCTGCGTCTTTTTGCCGTCCTTTTCGGCATACATATCAGGGTGCTGATCCGTTGCGAACCAGACATGCAGCTCATTGGCGATATCCGTCTGATTGCTGACCCGGATCACCATATACCGCATGGCGCTGTCCGCCGTATCCCACCGCATACCGCCGCGGGTCATCCAGCCGTAATGGTTGTCAAGCTCCATTCTCAGCGCGCCGTTTTCCCCGGTCAGGCTTTTGATGGAGGCGCCGACCGGCGCTCCCTCCACGCCGATCGTCCAACCCTGCACGGTGTTATCGTTGAAGGTAAACCCGTAGTCCCGGCTGACCCTGACATGGATCGTATAGGTCTTTGTCGTCGTCTGATCCGCAGCGGTAACGGTCACCGCAAAATCGCGCGCGCCATTCTCGCCGATCTCCAGATCGCTGCCCGTTCCGGTAACGACGGCATTTTCGTTTTTGGCTTCCGCCGCAATGCTCACCGTTTTTGTCCCGCGGATCAGCTCCAGGGTATACTCCGTTTTTTCGGGATCAAACGCCAGATCTCCCGGCGTGACGGACAGGGAACGGAGCGTGGCGTCCGCTGCGTCTGCCGCCTCCCGGCGGATCACCGTGATCCGGTAGCTCTTTACGGTGACGCCGTCTGCGGCGGTGACCGTGACCGTTAATTCGTTTTCGCCCACAGCCAGCGTCTTTTCGCCGGTTCCCGTCACCGTCGCGCCCTCGGCGGCAGCCCCGGCGGCGATCGTCACTCTGTCCACACTGTTGTTGACCGTAAGGGTATACTCCCTGCCTGCGGGCGTAAACGCGCCGTTGTCAAAGGCAAAGCCCTCGACGGACAGCGACGACAGATCGGCGTTTTTGTCCGCCGCGCCGTAAAAGCTCAGACGGTCGATATAGAGCCAGTTCGGCTCCTTCGTCGTGCGCGCGCCCGTGCCGGTGGTCAGGCGGAGCTGCCGGATCGTCCCCGTCCAGCCGCTCACGGCGGAGGGATCGATGCTGTATTCCGCATAGGCGGTACTCTCCGACGCCTTTTTTATGGTAAAGGTCAGCCGCTTGGCGGTATCGAAATCGGGGTCATCCTCCGTGGTGAAATCCACATACAGCTTATCCACATCGTTCGGTCCGGCATTTTTCACCCGCACCGTCACCTTATTGACCGCGGCTGCCGACATGCCCAGGTTGTCGGGGCTGTTCATATAGCCGCCGTCATTCGACCAGAACTGCATTCCGAAGCTGCCGTCCGTGCCCGGCACGCGGCAGTCCCAGATGCCGCCCGCCTGGTCGGCAATGCCGTAGCCCCAGCCCTGCTGTCCGTCGTCAAAGGTGTATTCCAGTATGGTCGCGGCAGCCACCGGCGGCGTGGGCGGCGTTACGGGCGTTGTCACGGACGGCTCCAGACGGATGGAGTCGATATAGATCCAGTTCGACTTCTCCGCCGTGCGCGCGCCCGTTCCGGTGGAAAAGCGCAGCTGCCGGATCGTCCCCGCCCAGCTGCTCACGGCGGAGAGCTCCGCCGCATATTCGACATATCCGGCATTTCCCGACGCTTTTTTCACGGCAAAGGGAATGCGCTTTACGGTGTCAAACGCCGTATCCGCCGTCGTGATAAAATCCAGGTATACCGCATCCACATCGTTCGGCCCCGCGTTTTTCAGGCGGATGCACGCCGCGGAGACGGCGGAGGCGTCCAGATTCAGGTTGTCGGGGCTGTTCATATAGCCGCCGTTGTCCGACCAGAACTGCATCCCGAAGCTGCCGTCCGTGCCCGGCACGCGGCAGTCCCAGATGCCGCCCGCCTGATCGGCAGTGCCGTAGCCCCAGCCCTGCAGTCCGTCGTCAAAGGTATAGGCAAGCGCCGACGACGATTCCAGCCGGATATAGTCGATGTACAGCCAGTTTGACTGTGCCGTTGTGCGCGGACCGGTGCCGAGCACAAGGCGGAGCTGCCGGATCGTTCCCGTCCAGCCGCTCACCGCAGAGAGATCCGCCGTATACTCGCGGTACTCCGCACTCGTCGAGGCAGGCTCTATCTCCAGCGTGACCGCCCGCTCGGAGGTCCATGCCGTCTCTGTCTCCGTGGTAAACCAGACGGAGAGGGACGGCACATCGTTCGGCCCGGCATTTTTCAGCCGCACCCGCAGCCGGTCGGCGGTCGCCGCGTCCAGCTCCATGCGGTCGGGACCGTCTACCCAGCCGCCGTTATCCGACCAGAACTGGATCCCCAGACTGCCGTCGCTGCCCGGCGCTTGGCAGTCCCATGTGCCGGAGCTGTGGTCGGCGGTGTTGATGCCAAAGCCCTCTGCGCCCGACGTAAAATCGAACGAGCGGTAGCCTGTCGGCGCCGCCGTGCTTCGCAGAACGGGAAGCATGGCGGTGAGAGACAGGATGAGAGCGATCACGGAGACCGTGGCCAGTGCTTTTTTCTTGAACATAATCAGCATCCTCCTATCCTATTTGAGACCGATGGGCAGAACCCTGCCCCAAACGGGCGGTCAACACCCGTTTCTTTACTGTATACTCAGATGGGAAACCAGACTGTTCTTCGAGATATGGGACATGGAAAGCCGCTCGCCGCGGCTGTTGCGCACATTGACAAAGGTCACGCCGTCAATGTTCTTCGCCTTGGTGCTGCCCTGGATCTTTCCGGTCAGCGCGCCGCCGTAGTTGACAAACACGTTTTCCACCCGCACATTCCGAATCGTTCCGCTGCCGTCGTCGATCACAAAGCGGAACAGGCTTTCCGGATCGTCGGCAAGTGCCACATCTATCCGGATATCCCGATAGGTCACGCCGTCCACGGTACCGGCATAGTGCGGCTCTATCGCCATGATCGCCTCCAGCCGCCACACCGGCGGCCGCGACTGGTTGAGCACGTCGATATTCTCATAAGTAATATTTCTGACGTCCCCCACCGTTTCGTACCCGATGGACATGGGATTGGACGAATCGCACCAGGCGACGCAGTTGCGGAACGTCACATTTTCGCAGGAAACGCGCGTGGTATAATCGGACATGGTGGAGGCCTTCACCGCCAGAATGTCGTCATGGGCGCGGAAAAAGCTGTTTTCCACCAGCGCGTCCCGGCAGGCGACGATATCGCAGCCGTCGGAGCTCATGCCGTGCGAGATGGTCTTGATGTTATCGATATGTACGTCGCTGCTCTCGTATATCGCCACCGTCCAGACCTTGGGATGCACCACCGTCACGCCCTCGATCCTGACATTTTTGCTTTTTTTGATGCAGACGGTGCGGCCGTCGTCGCCGAGGCTCGTCAGCTCTTCGCCGCAGATCACGCCGCGCCCGCAGATGGTCACATTCTCCAGACCGACGCCGTAGAACCTCCCGTATACAAATGCGCCGGGGGCTAAATAATAGGTGGTGTTGCTGGAGAGGTAATATACCTGGTGGAAATATACGCCCGGTTCAAAATATACCACTTTCCGGTCGTTTTTATCCGGCACCGACGCCGACGGCCGGTTGGCGAAAATATAGAGCGGATGCGCCGCCGTATTGCCGTTTTCCTCCGTGCCGTTCAGCTTGACGAAATACTGCCCCGCCTCTTTCAGCGTGAACGTGACCGTGTTGCCCGTCTGCTTAAACGCCACCGCGTCCCGCGAGGGAAGGATCTCCACCGAGCTTACCGCGTAGGCGGCGGTGACCTCCACCGAGACGCTGCCCGTAAAGTCAAAGGAGGTGTATTCGGCATAGCCGGAAAGATAGTCGCTGCCCACCGTCACCTCCGTCTGATAGACAAAGCTCTCTTTTCCGTTGACCTTTACCGTATGGAAAGAGCCGCGCACATTGTCCTCCAGCCCCTCGGGCACCGGATAGACGGTCAGTGCGGGCAGACTGCGCACCGTTGTGCGCACAGTCATTGCCGCAGAAGCCGTGGTCTGCCGTCCTGCGGTGCGGGCGGTCGTCCGGCTTGCTCCGGCAGACGAGGACGGCGCCGTGGAAACGGCGCTTGCCGTCGTGGAGGACGGCAGGGACGCCGCCGACGTCTCCGGCGCAGCGCCTGCGGTCGTCTCCTCGCCTGTATCGGCGGAGGAGCCGTCCGAAACGGCGGGACCGGCACAGGCGCTTGGCAGCAGCAACAGGACTGACAGGATCAAAACGCACGCCTTCCGGCAGAATGCTTCCGATAGTCTCAACATGGGGGATCCTCTCCTTCTGACAGATAACCGATCACCGGCGACCAGCAAACGCCGTCAAAGTCCGGTGTACCGCACATATTGGTGCCGAAATCCAGCGTGTCGCCCTGCCGTACCGCCACGGTCAGGGTCATCGTCACCGGCTTCGGCGTTCCCGGCAAAAGCCGATGCGCCCACAGCTGCCTCCCGGCGTTGTACAGCACATACGCCAATGTGCCGTCGCCTCCGTCGGCGGGGCGCAGAAGCGTGCCCGACACCGACACCGTTCCCGTGCGCGGCGCTTTCCAGGTGAGCAGCGGGTCGCCGGTGCCGTCACAGTGCATAAAGCCCCGCTGGATCAGGCAGCAATGGCTTTCCGGCTTGCGCCAGTCCGTCTCGACCCGCTCCATCTCTCCCACGGCGCCGTCGCCCGCGCGCCGGAAGCGGTAGTACCAGCCGTTTAAGCCCTGACTGTCGAAATAATCCCAGTCAATGGCATACGGCTCGGCGCGGGGGACGTGCGGGCAGTCGGGCAGCGGCTCGACCGCCGGGATCTCCGCCTCGCCGTTCCGGCAGATATCCCCGGGGCAAAGCCACCGCCCCGCCCCGTTGCCCACGCGGCGAAACGCAATTTCCGAGACGGGCGGCACACCGGCACGCCCCAGTATTCTGCCGCCGAGTGCGCCGTCGCCCCTCACCCATATATCCTCAAAGGTCACGTGGCGTATCGTGCCGCTGCCGCCGTCCACGGCGAGCCGGAACAGGCTCTGCACGGGGCGGTCGGGGATCTCCAGATCCACGCGGATATCCCGGAACACCACATCCTCCACCTGCCCCTGCCCGTGCGGCTCTATCGCCATAACCGCCTCCAGCTGCCACACCGGCGGCTGCGACTGGCTTAAGACGTCGATGGATGCAAACGTGATCCCGCGGACATTTCCCGCCGTTTCATAGCCGATCGTCATGGCGTTGGAGGAATCGCACCAGACCGTGCAGCGGCGGAAGGTCACCCGCTCGCAGTCGAGCGGATGCTCCCGCCACGGCGTATGCGTGATCATTGCCGACGCCTTCACCGCCAGGATATCGTCGTGTCCCCGAAAAAAGCAATCCTCCACCGTGACGTCCCGGCAGCCGCAGATATCGCACCCGTCGGAGCTCATGCCGTGCGCGATCGTCTTGATCCGGCGGATATGCACATTCCGGCAGCCGTAGCACGCCACGGTCCACACCTTCGGATGGAGCACGCAAATGCCCTCTATCGTTATGTTCCGGCTGCGGCGGATACACACGGTGCGCCCCTCGTCATACCAATCGGTCAGCTGCTCTCCGCACAGCGTTCCCCGCCCGCAGATCCGGATATTTTCCGCCCCGTCCGCAAAAAACCTGCCGTATACCAGCGCGCCCTCCGCCAAATAATAGGTCGTGTCGCTCTCGAGCCGGTATGTGCGGTGCGGATGGATCCCGGGGGCAAAAAATACGGTCTTTCCCTCCGGCATGCCCTCCTCTGCCGTTTCGGGCGGGTCGGCAAACAGATACAGCGGGTGCGGCGCCGTATTGCCGTTTACGGCGGTGCCGTTCAGCTTGACAAAATAATAGCCCGGCTCCGTGAGCGTAAACGTCACGGTGTTTCCGTTTAGCTTCGCGCGGATCCCCTCCCGTGAGGGAAGGATCTCCGCACTGTCCACCCGGTATGCGGCGGTCACCGTGACGGCGGTGCGCCCCCGCAGGGTAAAGGGGGCGTACTCCGCAAAGCCGGAAGCAAACCCCGCCCCGGCTGTGACCTCGCTGCGGCAGACCGGACAGGGCGCGCCGTCCAGCTCCACCGTGTGGTAGCTTCCGGTCATTGATCCCGGCCATTCCTGCGGCAGGCGCGCCGGACGGGAGGCTGGCTTTTCCGACATAGCATGCATTCCTCCTACCATCGGTCAACGGGGGCAAACAGGGTAAGCTGCCTGAAAATACGTCCCCTGTCAGGAGCAATTTGATTATAATGGTTTTGCTCCGCGCTTTCTTTCAAAATAAAAAACAATATTCCGGCTGCAATTAAGATATTGCGACATTTATCCGATCGCTTTTTCGGCGCAGCGGAAAATCGTTGCGCAATTAACCGCAATATCCCGCCGTTTTGCGGAATAATTTATTCGGAACAGAAAAGTTGATCCCCTGTATTCCCGAAAGGCATATGTCACGATTTTATAAATTTGCTTTCGATCTTGCGCGGATTCCGAAAGAAGTTTCCCCCTCCTGTTCGGTATAATTTGATAGGCAAGATCGGAGAAAGGAGCTTTTTCATGAATGGTTTGTCCGGTGAGCAGCTGTCAAGCCCCGGTTTTTTCCCCGCCGTTGTTTCCTACTATAAGAGCAAATGGGAAAATTACCGCACGCCCTGTCACGCCCACGACCGGCTGGAGATCATGTATGTGACCGAGGGACACTGCACGGTCACCGCAGAGGATCAGCCGGTCATCATCAACCCGTTCTCCTATATCCTTTTGGATGCGGATACACCGCACGATCTGTGCATCAGCAGCCCCTGTGCCGTACTGAATGTGGAGATCATTTTCCGGTCCGGCCCCTTTCCCGGCATGGATCTGGCGGCTTTGGCGGAGCAGGAACCGGCTGTCCGGCACCTGAGCGAAGCCGACCGCCCCTATTATCTGATCAAGGACGACGGCACGGTGCTGCGCACGCTGCTGAACCTGTATGAGGTGCTGGACGTCAACCGCCCCGAGAACCCCGAGACACTGCTGCTGCTGGATTATCTGCTGATCCGGCTTGCCAGGGCGGTGCACGAGATCACCCAGTCTCCCTCCTCCAATTACAGCTATGTGGAAAACGCCTGCCGTTACATCCGCAATCACATAGACGAGGCCATCAAGGTATCCGACATTGCCGAATCCGTCCACATCAACTCCGCCTATCTGCAGCGGCTGTTTAAAAAGATCAAGGGACAGACGCTGGTCTCCTATATCAACCAGCAGCGCATCATACTCGCCTGCAATATGCTCGCCCGGACCGATCTGGACATTTCGGATCTGGCGCTGAGTCTGGGCTTCAGCTCACAGCAGTATTTCAGCTACCTGTTCAAGCAGTATATCGGCGTGTCGCCGCGGCAATACCGCCGCACCCACAGCAGCGCCGCCAATCACCTCAACCGCATCGTCTACATCGACCGGCGGGATCACCTGGACGATCTGATGGAGCTGAATTTTTCCGTCCAACCGCAGGAACGGAAAAAGGGACGCCCCGGATCGGACAAAAAAGAACCGTAGGCAGCCCGGCGATGTCACACCGGAAAAGGATGGATCACTGATGAAAAAATGTATTTTGCGCCCGGCGGCTCTTCTGGCTGCTCTCTGTCTGTGTATGCCCGCCGGTGCCGCTTCCCTGCCGCTTAAGGAGCAGACGCCCGCCTCGGACTGCCTGCCGCTTGAGGAGGACAGCGTATATGCCGCCGCAGGCCGCTATGCCGCGGTGCGAAACGGCTATGCCGAGGCGGGTCTGACCGCTCCCGCCGTCGATGCGGTCACTCTATCCGGCGGCGCAGCCCGTCTTCCCGCCGGTACCGTCGACGCCGACGGCGCGCTCGTCTGGACGCAGGAGGCATGGGCGGAATGGACCTTTACGGCGGCAGCCGACGGGCTGTATCAGCTGGAGATCACCTACACCCCGTCTGCCGACGAGGTCAGCGATATCACCCGCAGCCTGCTGATCGACGGAAAAGCCCCCTTTCAGGAGGCGGAGGAGCTGCACCTGTACCGTCACTGGGCGGACGCCCGCGAGCCTGCCGTCAACCGCCTCGGGAACGAGGTCAAGGCGCCGCAGACACAGCTCGCCGAGCCTGTCACCACCCGCCTTTACGACAGCCGGGGGCTGTACAGCGAGCCGCTGACCTTTGCCCTGACGGGCGGACAGCACACACTGCGCCTTTTGTATATCGACGGCGCCATGACCGTGCACACGATCCGCGTGCTGCCCGCCGAAACGATACCCGACTATGCCGCATACCGGAAGAGCCTTTCCGCCGAGCCCGCTTCACTTGCGGCGCCCCTCTGTGTGCAGGCGGAATCGCAGACGGTATGGAAGACCCGCCAGACGCTCTCCCGCGAGTATGACGGCGACCCCGCCACCGTACCCCAAAAGGAGACCCGCGTGCTGAACATATTCGGCGGCGCAAACTGGAAAAACGGCGGCGAGGCGGCATGCTGGCGTTTCCGGGTGGAAGAGAGCGGACTGTATACCATCGGGCTGCGCGTAAAGCAGTCCTACGGCGACGGACTGCCCTCCGCCCGGACGGTCGCCATCGACGGCAGCGTTCCGTTTGCCGAGCTGACCGCCTACTCCTTTCCCTATCAGCGCGACTGGTACATAGAGACCCTGTCGGCGGCAGACGGCACCCCGTTTTTGTTCGAGCTGTCCGCCGGTGAGCACACGATCACCCTGACTGCCTGTCAGTCGGAGGCGGGGCAGATCGCCGACGGCATTGAGGACACCGTATCCTCTCTGCTCGCCCTCACCCGCAGGATCCGTCTCATTACTGGCAGCGCCCCCGACGTCAACTACGACTACCGGCTCCCCGACAAGATCCCCGGACTGCTCACGGATATGAGCGGAGCCTCCGCCGCGCTGCGCGCCCTGTCCCGACGGCTTGAAGCCGTTTCGTCGGCGCGCTCCTCCGCAGTCAGCGAGATCGACATGGCTGCCGATCAGCTTGACAGCCTCTGCAAGGCGCCCGATACGATCGCCCGCCGCTTAAGCGAGCTGACCGACTCGCTTTCCACCCTCAGCACCGCCTCTGCAAGGCTGCGGGAGCAGGCGCTTGCCATTGACTATTTCTGCCTCGGAAACGGCGCCGTCTCCTTCGGAACGGGGCGCTCCGGCTTCTGGCAAAAGCTCTTCTCCTCCGTGCGCAGCTTCCTCCGCTCCTTTATTCTGGATTACGATGCCGTGGGGGGAACCGCCGATACCGCCGAATATCCGGTCATCGAGGTCTGGGTAAGCCGCGGGCAGGAGTGGGCGGAGGTGATGAAGCAGCTTATCGACGACCGTTTCACTCAGGAGCACCGCATCGGTGTCCGCATGAACCTTTTGCCCGCCTCGCAGTTAAACGCCGGTGCCGTCAGCGCGGTGCTGCTGGCGGTATCCGCCGGGGATGCGCCGGATGTCGCCGTCGGCGTCGCCTATAACACACCGGCGGAATTTGCCTTCCGCAGGGCTGTGATCGACCTCACCCGCTTTGACGATTACGATGAGATCGCCTCCCGCTTTTATCCCCAGACGCAGATCCCGTTCACCTACCGCGGCGGGGTCTATGCCCTGCCGGAAACGATGAATTTCCGTGTGCTGTTTTACCGCCGGGATATTCTCGGCTCGCTCGGGCTGGGGATCCCCCAGACGTGGGACGACATCTATCGCTCCGTTCTGCCCGTGCTGACCCAAAACGGCATGGAGTTCTATTTCCCCAAGGATCCCAGCCCGTTTCTCTATCAGCACGGCGCCGATTATTATAATGCGGAGCAGACCGCCTCCGCCCTCGGCACCGCAGAGGGCTATGCCGCCGTCAAGGAGTATACCGAGCTGTTTACCGTCTACGGCGTCCCCAATGTTGCCAGCTTTTTCAACCGCTTCCGCAGCGGCGAAATGCCGATCGGCGTGGAGGGCACGAGCATGTATCTGCAGCTTCTCTCCGCCGCGCCCGAGCTGACCGGCAAGTGGGGGATCGCCCTGCTCCCCGGCCACAAGCGGGCAGACGGCACCATCGACCGTTCCGCCGCCGGTCTGTCCGGCGAGACTGCCGTTATCTTTTCCCAGAGCACGCATCCCGACGAGGCATGGGAATTTTTGAAGTGGTGGACGGAAGAGGATGTCCAGGTCACTTTCGGGCAGCAGGTCGAATCCGTCCTCGGGACAGCCGCCCGCTGGAATTCCGCCAACATCGCCGCCTTTTCAAAAGCGCCGTGGAACCGCAGCCATCTGTCCGTTTTCGCCGGGCAGATGCAGCAGCTCCGCGATATGCCCACGCTCCCCGGCAGCTATATGAACACCCGCCACCTGGAAAATCTCTGGAACCGCATCGTGCTGGAAAAGGTGTCGGTACGGGACTCTCTGGAGCAGGCGGTCGAGGATATCGACCGCGAGCTGCGCACAAAAGCCGCTGAATTTTCCTGAAAATACACAAGGGGGTCCGACCGTGACCATGGAAAAGTCCGTATATCTCCGCAAGCCGGGAAAGCTGCGTCGGTTTTTTCACACCTATAAGACCGGGCTTGCCTTCTTTCTTCCCTTTTTTCTGCTGTTTGTCCTGTTTATTCTGGTGCCGGTCCTGATCTCCTTCGTCACCAGCCTGTGCCGCTACGATCTGATCAATCCGCCGTCGTTTGCGGGACTGTCCAACTATGCACAGGTGTTTTTGGAGGACGATGTCTTTCTCCTGGCGCTGAAAAACACGCTGGTCATTGCCGCCGTCAGCGGACCGGCGGGATATCTCGCCTCGTTTCTGATGGCATGGTTTATCCACCAGGTGCGCTTTAAGCGGCTGTACTCCCTCGCTTTTTACGCCCCCTCCATATGCAGCGCCATCGCCATGTCCACCGTCTGGCTCTATCTGTTTTCCGGCGACCGCTACGGCTTTGTCAACAACGTCCTGTTCCGGCTCGGCGTGATCACGGAGCCGATCCAGTGGAATACCAATGTACATACCATTCTGCCGGTCGTTATCCTGATCTCCGTCTGGATGAGCATGGGCAGCGGATTTCTCGTGTTTCTGGCGGGCTTTCAGAACATCCCCGCCTCGCTGTATGAGGCGGCACGGGTGGACGGCATCCGCAACCCCGTGCAGGAGCTGTGGTATATCACCCTGCCCGTGATGAAGCCGCAGCTGCTGTTCGGCGCCGTCAATTCCGTCATGGGGGCTTTTTCGGCGTTTGACATTCCCGTGGCTGTCGCGGGAATGCCCAGCCCCGGCTATGCCGCCCACACGCTGGTCGCTCATCTCTACGACTATGCGTTCATCCGGTTCGACATGGGCAAGGCCTCTACGGTCGCCGTGCTGCTGTTCCTGCTGACCTTCTGGCTGCAGCGTCTTTGCTTCCGCGTTTTTGCGGAGCGTGAATGAAAAAGGAGGGATCCCGGTGAAAGATGCGGTCATTGCCCGCCCGCGGTTCATGCGCTACCGTCTGCGGCATTTTGTCCGGCGGCTCTCGTTCGGACGGGTGCTGCTGAACCTGTTTCTTCTGCTTCTGGTGGCGTTTACCGCCCTGCCGATCCTCTATGCCGTCTGCACGGCGTTCAAGCCGCTGCACGAGCTGTATGCGTATCCGCCCCGCTTTTTTGTCCGTTCCCCCACGCTGTCCAACTTTGCCGACCTGCTGGCGGCATTCGGCAACGCGGAGGTTCCTTTCAGCCGCTATATATTCAACAGCGTGAGCACGACCGCCGTTATCGTGGTGCTCAACGTGCTGATCTCCTGCACCGGCGCCTACGGGCTGGTCAAGCACAAGGTCCCCTGCGCCGGGCTGCTGTTCGGCATCATTGTCGCGGCGCTGATGTTTTCCGCCCAGGTGACGCAGATCCCCACCTATATGCTGATCAACGCCTTCGGGCTGATCGACACCTATGCCGGGCTGATCGTCACCAAGCTCGCGACGGCATATAACTTCTTCCTTATCAAGCAGTTTATGGAGCAGTTTCCCGACGATCTTCTGGAGGCGGCGAGACTGGACGGCGCGGGAGAGTGGAAGATCTTCTGCTCCATTGTGATGCCCGCCGTCAAGCCCGCCTGGTCGACGCTCGTGGTATTCTCCTTTGTGAACAACTGGAACGACTATTTCACGCCGCTCATCTACACCCGCAGCCAGACGCTCAAGACCCTGCCGCTTGCCCTGCAGAACATCGGCACCGGCACGGCGGTGGCGGGCGCGGTAGCCGCGGCAACGCTGGTCATGATCCTGCCCGCCATTCTTGTTTTCACCGTCATGCAGTCCCGTGTTATGGAGACCATGACCTATTCCGGCCTCAAGGCATAAAAGGAGGCAGCCGCCGTGTATGTCAAAAAAACGATAAGTCTCCTGTGTCTCTGCCTGTGCATCGCCGCGTCTCCCGCCGCCGCCTATGTGGATACCGATTACACGCTGGACAACACCGGCAAGCGGCAGGAGATCCCCGTAACCTATACCTGCCGCACCGTCTACCGCAGCTTCGGCGGCAATGTCGGTTTTATGAACATGCCCGAGGATCTGTTCCTTGACGAAAACGGCATTCTGTATATTGCCGACACCGGAAACGACCGCATCATCCGTTTTGACCCCGCCACCGGAGACGCCGACGCCGTGTCCGGACAGGGCGACGGCGCGCTGCGCGGCCCGAAAGGGGTCTATGCCGACGCCGGGGGCGACCTGTTTGTGGCGGATACGGACAACCACCGCATCGCCCATCTGGCGCCCGACGGCACACTGGTAGAGGAATTTGTCAAGCCGGATTCCGAGCTGCTTGATCCGGAGGAGGTATTTTCCCCGGACAAGATCTTCGTCAGCGATATGAACCGTCTCTACGTCAAGCAGGGCAAGCAGTTTCTGATCCTGGATGCCGAAAACCGCTTTGAAGGCTATGCCGGTGCATCGGAGGTGGGCTTCAGCTTCACCCAGGTGCTGATCAACCTGTTTGCCAGCGCCGTGCAGAAAAGTCAGCTGGAGAACCGCGAACCGGCGCAGTATGCCAACTTTCTTCTGAAAGACGGGCTGATCTATGCCGTATCGCTGGCGCCGAGCGGTCAGCTCCGGATCATCAGCGCCACGGACAAAAACATCTACCCCGAAAAGCTCTACGGAGAGGTCACGCTGTCCGACGACGGAAAAACGCCGGTAAATCCGCAGTTTGCGGATATCGCCGTGGATAAAGACGGCATCCTCTACGCCATCGACGGCAAGAGCGGCAGGATCTACCAATATGACGCGGAGGGGAATCTGCTGACCGTATGCGGCGGGCTGGGCGTCCGCAAGGGCGAATTCCAGTCCCCCACCTCCCTCGCCGTGGACGATGCCGGCAACCTCTATGTGCTGGACGGCATCCAAAACGCCCTCCATGTATTCGAGCCGACCGCTTTCATCCGGGAGGTTCACCGGGCGCTTTCCTGCTATTATAACGGGCAGTATGCCGAAAGCGCCGCCAGCTGGGCCAATGTGTGCACGACCGATTCCGGCTATTATCTCGCCAACAGCGGCATTGGCGACACGCTGTATAAGGAGGGGCGGTACCGGGAGGCGCTCGGGTATTACCGCACCGCCAACGACACCGCCGGTTATTCCCGCGCCTACGCCAGGCTGCTCCACAGCCTGCTGATCGACTATTTCCCGTGGGTGGCTCTGGGGCTTGCCGCCGTTCTGACGGGAACCGTATGCGGCATACGCGCCCTGAAGCGGCGGACCGCGCGGTTTTTGGCCCGCTCCTACGGCTTTTCCGCTGAGGAAAGGAGGGGAATCAGATGATCCTGTCGGAATATCTTCTTCATCTGTTTTATCCGAAGGACAGCTTCGTGCTGCTGCGGCGGCGGGGACGTCACAACTGGCTGGCTGCCGGTATCGTGCTGGCCGCCGTCATCGCCGCCCGCCTGTTCTCCCTGTTTGCCGGTAATTTTCTGTTTTACGGCGAACGGGAAAACGTCGATCTCCTTTTGGAGGTTGCCCGCGTTCTGGTGCCGTTTCTGTCCTTTGCGGCGGCGCTCTATGCCGTGACCTCCGTTCTCGGCGGCGAAACGGCGTTTCGCGAGCTGTTTACCGCGCTTTCTTTTTCGCTTCTGCCCTATGTACTGCTGACTGTGCCCACGGCGCTGCTGACCTGGGCGTTTTCTCTGAACGAAGCCGGCTTTTACACGGCGCTTCTCGCCGTGAAATGGGTCTGGATCGCCGCGCTCGGCTTTGCCGGTGTGGCGCAGATGAACGATTACAGCCTGTCCAAAACGGCTGCGGTCTTTCTGCTGTCGGCGCTGGCTGCGGCGCTGCTGTGGGTCAGCCTGCTGCTCATCGCGGTCTTCTGCGTCCAGTGGATACAGTTTTTTGAAACGGTCATCTCGGAGATCCAGATGCTGGCTCACCGCTGACGGAAAGGAAGGATACTCCATGCACAAATTTCTCCTGCGGCTGTCCGCCGCCCTGCTGCTGACCGGAGCCGTCGCCCTTTCCTCCGTCCGACCGGCGGCTGTTCTTCCGACCGCGTCGGGCGGCGGCTTCTCCGATGCCGCCCGGACCGTCACGGTCGGCGATCTGCGTCTTGACTGGGACGGCGTTTCCGCCCTGCGGATAGAAAACACCGCCACGGGACAGTCGCTTTGCTCCTCCGAGGCGGAAAACGGCCTATCCTATGCCAGCGACTATGTCCGCAACGCCGTCGGCTCGCTTTTGTCCGTCTCTTTCACGACGGGCGAGTTTGCGGGCATCAGCGAGCAGTATCTCGAAAATATGAACTACACCGTGGAAAGCCGCGCCGTCTCCGACGGCATACAGCTGCGCTTTTCCTTTCCCGACCACCTGTTCGGCTTTGATCTGCAGCTGCGGCTTTGCGGGGACTATCTCGAGCTGACACTGCCGGAGGACAGCCTGTGGGAAAAGGGGGACAGCTATCTTTGCGCCGTATCCCCGCTTCCCTTTCTCGCCGCCGGAAAGGACACAGACGACGGCTATGTGTTTTATCCCGACGGCTGCGGCGCGCTCTACCGGTTTAAAAACGCCCCCATCGGCAAGGCGGCAAGCAGCACCTTTTCGGTCTACGGCACGGATCCCTCCTTTCTTTCCGATACGGTGGTAAACGCCGAGCCGGACAGCAGCCGGTGCCGCCTTCCCGTCTTCGGGATCAAACGCAATGACCTCGGCTTTGTCGGCATTCTGACCGCCGGTGAAGCCGAGGCGACCATCACACTTTCCCCCAGCGGAAAGCTCGTCAACCTCTGCCGGATCGGCTGCAGCTTTATCTACCGCAGCAGCCTGTCCTATTCCGCCGACAACGGCGAAACGGTGATCTCGGTGGATAAGACCATGACGGGGGGCGATCGGTCGGTCCGCTATTATTTCCTCTTCGGAGGCGATCCGAGCTACAGCCGGATGGCTGAGCGCTGCCGCACCTATCTTCTGGAGACAAAAAAGCTGCGCGATGCCGTTACCACGGACACCGTACCGCTGAGCCTCCGCCTGTTCACCGGCATAGAAAAGCAGGGGCTGCTCACAAATTCCCTGGTCACAGCCACGACCTTCGACCAGGCGGGGGATATCGCCGCCGCGCTCCGCAGCGCCGGTGTGCCCGCCGCCGAGCTTACGCTGGCGGGCTGGACGGAGGGCGGCTACGCCTCCGGCCGGATCAGCCGCGCAGAACGGCGGTTCGGCGGGAAGCAGGGGCTTATCCGCCTGTGCGATACCGTCTCCTCCCTCGGCTATACCCTGTTTCTCGACGAAAACTGGGCGGACATACGGCTCGACCGGCTCCCCGCCGGTTTTTCGCCCCGGCGGGATGCGGTCCTCCTCCAGAATGCCACGCTGCTGACCGATGCGGACAGCACCCGCTGTCTTGCGGGCACCGCCTATATCCTGCAGACCCTTCTGCCCCGAAAGATGCAGGAATATACCGCCTTTTCCGGTGCCGGGATCTATTCCCGGCGTCTCGGCTCCTTTATCGCCCGGAGCGGCGGCGCCGCCCCGGTGAGCCGCAGCGAAACGCAGGCGGCATGGGAGACCGTGCTCCAAACGGTACAGACGCAGACCGGCGGTCTTTCCGTTTCGGACGGCAACGCCTACACCTTTGCCTACGCCTCCACCGTTGAGGACATTCCCACCGCCGATTCGGGGTATCTCTTCACCGATGAGAGCGTGCCGTTTCTGCAGATGGTGCTGCACGGCAGTATTGCCTATGCGGGACAGCCGGGCAATCTCTCTGCCGATCTCACCGCGGAAAAGCTCAAATGGGTCGAATACGGCTGTATGCCGCATTTCGAGATCACCTTCGGCAGCTCCTCCGTCCTTGCGGATACCGACTACGCGTTTTTGTTCACCTCCCGCTTTGCGGATTGGGAGCAGACCGTCGTCGATACCGCGCTGGAATTCAACGCCAGGCTCGGCACGGTGTGGAACAGCGCCATGACCGCCCACGAAAAGCTCGCCGACGGTCTGTACAGGGTCACCTATGAAAACGGCTGCCGCGTCTATGTCAACTATACGGAAACGGCTGTCGGGGCGGACGGTCTGACCGTTCCCGCCGAAGAGTATCTGGTGGTATCCGCCGCAGGGGAGGTCATGTGAATATGGATCGGTCGACCGTTTTCCGTCCGCACGGACCGCGGCACAGAGGCATACGCCGACGGCAGACCCTGACGGCTCTGCTGTTCATCAGCCCATGGATCATCGGCCTGTTTCTGTTTTTTCTCCGGCCGTTGTTCACCTCCCTGCGGCTGAGCTTCGGCACGCTCACCAGCATCGTGGGACTTCAGACACAGTGGGCGGGATTTGCCAACTATATCCGCGCTTTTACCGTCGACGTCGAGTTTGTCCCCCTTTTGCTCGGGCAGATACGCACGACGCTGATCTACACCCCGCTGATCACCGTTTTCAGCCTGCTTCTGGCGCTCCTGCTCAACCGCAAGGTGCGGTTCAAGGGAGTGTTCCGCTGCCTGTTTTTCCTGCCGGTGCTGCTCGGCTCGGGCGTGGTCATGCAGGAGCTGCAGAAGACCGGCGTCCACACCGGCGCCATCACCGAAGCCGCCTCCGTGCTGCTGCCGCCCTCCCTGTCCGCCTATTTCGGCGCGGGCTTTTCCGACACGATGACCGTGCTGTTCGGCAGCATCAACGATATCCTGTGGAAATGCGGCGTGCAGACGGTTCTGTTCCTGGCGGGGCTGCAGACCATCTCCCCCTCGCTGTACGAATCCGCAAAATGCGACGCCGCCACCGGCTGGGAATCCTTCTGGTTCATCACCCTGCCGATGATGCTGCCGATCATTCTGCTCAACCTGATCTACACGCTCATCGACTCCTTCGGGGATATCAACAACGCCGTCATGGCGTATATTCTCCGCATGAAGACTGAGATGGACTACGCCGCCGCCATCGGCTGGATCTATTTTATCTTTATCTTCCTGTTGACGGCGCTCATCTATCTGCTGCTCGGGCGGCGGGTATATGCCGATAAAGAGAGGTGACCGCAATGCGTGCCAAGCTGAAAGTCCTGTACCGGCGGATCGGGCGCACACCGGTGCTCACCTATTTTTTGCTGATCTGCGTTTCCTTTGTGTTTCTCTATCCGTTTTTATATCTGGTGATCACGTCGCTGAAATCGCCGGAGGATCTTTTGGATATCACCGTCAAATGGGTGCCCACCCGCCTGTACGCGGAAAATTACGCCATCGCCTATACCTATCTCTACTACTGGAAATTTTTCGCCAACTCCCTGTCGGTCACCGCGCTCGGCGTGCTGGGCAATCTGCTGTCCGGCTCCATGATCGCCTACGGCTTTTCCCGCTATACGTTCAAGGGGCGGAATCTGCTGTTTTTGCTGGTCATTCTCACCGTCATCATCCCGGTGCAGACCATCATCATTCCCATGAGCATCCAGTATGCGGATCTCGGCTGGGCCAACACGCTCCTGCCGCTGATCGTACCGAACTTTTTCGGCTTCGGGCTGCGCGGCGGTCTGTACATTTTTGTTTTCCGGCAATTTTTCATCGGGCTGCCGAAGGAGCTGGAGGAAGCCGCGCAGATCGACGGCTGCGGCGCTCTGCGCACCTATATCCGCATCATCCTCCCGAATGCCAAGCCGGCGATCGTCGTCAACGCCATTCTGTCCATGGTATGGCACTGGAACGACTACTATGAGCCGGTCTTTTACATCACCTCCTCCGACAAACGCCTGCTGCCGCAGGTTCTGGCGAGCGTCGCCTATCATATCCGCAACAGTGCAGGCGCCGATTCCCTTGCCAACGAAGAAGCCGTCTATACGCTCGGCGTGCTCATGGCGGCGGCGGTTCTGGTATTGCTGCCGATCGTGCTGGTGTTTTTTCTCCTGCAGCGTCAGTTCATGGAGGGGATCGAGCACACCGGCATTGTCGGCTGATCTCCGAAAGGAAAGGAGGACATCGCTCTGTGAAAAAAACCATCTACTATTTTTCCGGCACACACTGGGACAGGGAGTGGTATATCCCCTATCAGGAATTCCGCATGAAGCTGGTCGGGGCGCTGGATGCTTTAGTCGGGCTTCTGGAACATGACCCGCATTTCGGCGTCTTTCATCTGGACGGTCAGACGGTCGTTTTGGAGGACTACCGCGAGATCCGGCCGGAAAACGCCGCCCGTCTGCAAAAGCAGATCGCGGCAGGGCGGGTGCTGATCGGCCCGTGGTACGTCATGCCGGACGAATTTCTGACCTCCGGCGAGGCGCTGATCCGCAATTTCCTGACCGGCAGCCGCCTCTGCCGGGAATGGGGCGCCGCCCCGTGGACAGTGGGCTATGTGCCGGATATTTTCGGCCATATCGCCCAGCTGCCGCAGATCCTGCGGGGCGTCGGCATACAAAGCGCCATGCTCGCGCGCGGTCTGCCGCCGGACACGCCGCCCTTTTTCCGCTGGCGGGCGCCAAACGGCGACGAGGTGACCGCCTACCGCTTCCCGCCGCAGGAGGGCTACGGCTCTTTTTGCCTTCAGGTCACCGGACGTCTGACCTCCTTTGCCGAGTGCGCGCCGGATGATCCCGCCTTTGCCGAAAGAGCCGCAGCCTATATAGACCGTGAGTTTGCCCGTGCCAACGCCCCGTTTGCCGTGGCGTGCGACGCCATGGATCACGAGCCGCCCCACCGGTATACGTCGGCATATATCGACAGGCTCCGCGCCCTGTATCCCGACTGCGACATCCGCCACACGGACATGCGCGAGCTGTTTGAACGGCTGACCCCCTTTGCGGACACTCTGCCGGTGCATACGGGCGAGCTTTCGTCCGCCTCAAAGGACGGCGGCATGCCGACCATCTTCCACACGCTGTCCAGCCGCGTTTCTCTCAAACAGCGCAACAGCCGCGCCGAAAGCCTGCTGGAAAAGCTCACGGAACCGGCGCTTGTGTGCGGCAGGCTTTGGGGGGTATCGCCGCCGCCCGCCTACCGGCGGCGGGCATGGGAATATCTGCTGCAAAACCATCCCCACGATTCCCTCTGCGGCTGCTCGCTCGATCAGGTGCACGAGGACATGCTCTACCGCTTTGCCCAGACGGAGGAGATCTGCGAAGCGCTCTTAAAGCACCTGCGGGACAGCCTGTTCGGCAGACAGGTCATCCCCGCCGAGGGGGGCTTTATCCACCTGTTCGATCCCGCGCCGACGGCACGGCGCGGCATGCTCACGGTAACGGTGCCGTTCAAGCCCGATTTTCCCAAATACCGGGAACCGTTCGGCTACGAGGACATCAACTGCTTCCGCCTGTATACGCTGTCCGGTCAGGAGATCCCCTATACCATTACGAGGCTGTCGAAAAACCGGGTGTTCCTCCGCTTCGGCGAAACATGGGAAAAGGTCGACGAATACACGCTCGCCTTCGCGGCGGATCTGCTGCCCGCCGGTCTCACCGCCATCCGCCTGTCGCCCTGCACCGCGCCGGTGCGCTTTTTCGGTACGCCGCTGTTTAACGGCGACGCGATCGAGAACGACCTTGTGCGGCTGTCCTGGCACAACGACGGCACCGTGGATCTGTATGACAAGTCTGCCGGGCGGACATATTCCCGCCTGCTGCGGCTGTGGGAGGACGGCGAGATCGGCGACGGCTGGAACAGCGTGCGCCCAAAGGCCGGTTCCGCCGTTACGGGCGGACGGCTGACCGGCGTTACCGCCGCGGTGAATTCGCCCCTGCTGGCTGTCGTGACGCTGCATATTCTCTACACCGTGCCCGCGGGGCTGCAGCGCACGGATCAGGGACTGTCGCGCAGCGGAGAGACCGCCGCCCTGCCGGTCGACCTGACGCTGACGCTCTGGCGGGAAAGCCGCATGCCGGAGGTCCGGCTGGCGCTTGACAATACCGCCGATAACCATCGGCTGCGGCTGGCTCTTCCCGTGGGAAAGGATATCGGGCGGTACACGGTCAACCAGTCGTTTGCCTTTATCGAACGGCAGATGGAGCCGGATCCCGCCACCGCCTCCTGGGTAGAGGCGGATCCGGCGGAAAAGAATATGCACGGCATTATTTTTGCCCGCCGCGCAGACGGGAGCGGGCTCGCCTTTGTGGGGCAGCACGGCTTTTATGAGGCGGGCGGCGGACAGGGGACGCTGTTTGTGACGCTGCTGCGCGGCTTTGACCGGGTATATTACCGCGACCGGCTGACCACGGGGCAGGAGCGCGGCAGGCATGAATTCACCTTTACCCTTGTGCCGCTGCAGCCGACAGACACCCCCTGCCGTCTCCAGCAACTCCAGGACGAGGAAAAGACCGCTGTGCGCAGCTTCTGCGCCGACCGGGCGCATACGGACAGCCTGCTCTCCGTGCAGGGCGACGTCTGCATCAGCGCGCTGAAGCCCGCCGAGGACGACAGCGCAGATATCATCCTCCGGCTGTACAACCCCGCGGATGTGCCTGCAAGAGCCGACATTTCCACCCCGCACATCCTGCATTCCGCTGCGCTGTGCGATCTGGCGGAGCAGCCGACCGGATCGCTGACCCCGCACAGCGGGCAGATCTTTGCCACCCTTGCCCCTTGGCAGATCCAGACCTTCAGACTGACTATACTATGCAAAAATGAGGAATAACAACATGAACATACTCTCTATCATCCGCCAGCCGGACGGCGTTTTCGCCGAGACCGAAAACCAACACCTCACGCTGACCGCGCAAAGCGGCAGCTTTGCCGCAGACGGCGTCGAGGTCGTCTGCCGCGAAGCGGACGGCACGCTGCAGATCGCCGTGTCCGCGCAGCCGCGGCTGCGCTTTGTCACCCTGCGGTGGCAGCTGCCGTTTCCGGAATCGGTACAGCTCCTCGGCGACGCGCTGGAGCGCAGCTACGGCGATCTGCAGTGGCAGGGACTGGTGCCCGAGCGCGCCATGCCGTGGTATTTCCTGCTCACCGACGGCGCCGCCACGGCGGGCATCGGTGTCAAGGCAAATCCCCACGCGCTTTGCTGGTGGCAGGCAGATTCCGACGGTGTCAGTCTGCTGCTGGACGTCCGCACGGGCGGGCGCGGCGTGTGCCTGAACGGACGGACGCTTCCCGCCGCCACAGTCGTATTCATGCCGCCCGTGACCGAACCGGCGTTTACCGCCGCGCAGCGGTTCTGCCGCCTGATGTGCGATAACGGCGTGTTCCCCGATGCGCCGGTCTACGGCAGCAACAACTGGTACTACGCCTACGGCGACAGCTCGCACGAACAGATCCTGCGGGACGCGGCGCTCGCCGCCTCGCTCGCGCCCTCCGAGGGCGTGCGCCCGTTTATGGTGATCGACGACGGCTGGCAGAGCGACCACGAAAAAGACTACAACGGCGGCCCGTGGATCCTCGGCAACGCCCGCTTCCCCGACATGGCCAGGCTCGCCGCGGATATTGCCGACTGCGGGGCGATTCCCGGGCTGTGGTTCCGCCCGCTGCAGAACCACGCGCCGGACATCCCCGACAGCTGGCGGCAAAAACACGATCCCACGCTGCTCGACCCCTCCCTGCCGGAGGTGCGCAACTATATCGCGGAGGATATCCGCCGCTTCTCCGCCTGGGGCTACCGGCTCATCAAGCACGATTTCTCCACGTTTGACCTGATCGGCACCTGGGGCAACGGCTTTCTGCCGAAGCAGGATATCGGCACCTTTGAGCTTGCCGACAACACTCTCACCAACGCCGAGGTGCTCATGGAGCTATACCGCGCCATCTATGCGGCGCGCGGTGAGGGCGTGCTGATCCTCGGCTGCAACTGCATCGGCCACCTCGGCACCGGCATGATGCATCTGTTCCGCACCGGCGACGACACGAGCGGTCTCGACTGGGAGCGCACCCGCAAAATGGGCGTCAACACACTCGCGTTCCGGCTGCCGCAGCACCGCGTCTTTTTCGACGTGGATGCCGACTGCATCGGCGTCACGCCCCATATCGACTGGGAGAAGAACCGCCAGTGGCTGCACCTGCTGCAAAACAGCGGCACACCGCTGTTTGTCTCCGCCGATCCCGACACGCTGACCGATGAGCAAAAGGCCGCGCTGCGCGCCGCCTTTTGGCAGGCGGCAAAGCAGACGGATGTCGCCGTTCCGCTCGACTGGCAGTCCACCTGCTGCCCCGCGCGCTGGAGCTTTAACGGAAAAGAGACCCGCTATCACTGGTTTGCGGGCACCGACAGCCTGTTTGGCGGCTGAGCGTCCGCCGTTTTTGCCGGAGGGCAACCGTTTCGGTCTGCCGCTCCGGCTGCCACGGAATAAAAGCTGCGCCGTCCTCTGCGGGACGGCGCAGCTTTTTTGTCCGCCCTGCCGAAAAAGCGCCCGCGCCAGAGGCTTCCCCCTTTTTGACAACAAACGGGTTGCATCCGGCATAAAAATATGGTATGCTGTCCTTTGAGAGGTGCAGCCATGGAGCTTCCCGTCACGCAGGAGATCGTTTTCCTCGCCGGCAAGACCCGTCGCGCTTTCTCTGCAAGGCGGACAATCTCCGGGGCAATTTTTCATTTTGGGGGAGGAAAGAGAATGAAGAAAATGGCAGCATTGTTCCTCGCTCTGTCCATGCTCTTTGCATTGACCGCTTGCGGAGGACACGACAAGCCCGCTCCCGCAGGCGAAAGCACGGGAGAAACCACAACCATAACAGAAAGCACCGACAATACCGCAAACGGCACTCAGGGCAGCACACAGAACACGACCGGGAGTACCGCAGGCGGAGAAACCACAGCGGCCACCGATCCGCCTGCCACCACACCGCACGTCCACAGTTACTCGGCAGCGACTTGTACCGCGCCGGCAAAATGCTCTTGCGGTGCAACCAAAGGCTCTGCATCAGGGCATAATTTCAACGCAGCGACTTGTACATCGCCCAAGACCTGCAGGATCTGCGGAAAGACAGAGGGTACTGCCGCCGGTCACAGCTATGATACTGCCGGCACTTGCACAAAGTGCGGTGCCGTTTTGCCCGAAGCAACGGAATATATTTCTTTCAACGATATCTTTTTAGAGAATTATGTCAAGCAATCGTTGGGTATTCAAGGCACCGGCAAGGTGTCCCGATATGCCATGAGCCAATTGACCTCTCTTGACATAGGGGAAAACGTAACCGATGTTCAGGATCTGAAATATGCGACAAATCTTCAAAGCATCTCCATCAATGCAGACAATGTAAAGAACCTCCCTGTGTTGTGTGAGCTTTCCCGGATCACATCTGTAAGCTTTGGCTTTCGGAAAAAAACAGACATCTCTTTTATGAAAAACATGCGCCATGTTGAGCGTATAGATTTTAACAACGCAGAGATCGTCGGAGGGGATATTTCCTGTTTGATCGCTTCACCAAAGCTGAAAGAGCTGTTCTATTACGATCCCAACGGCAGCGGCATCGCGTTTCTCCGGGGCGCGAATGCGCTTGAGCGTTTGGAGCTGTGGCATGCATTCGGCGAAAACGGCGACATATCTGTACTGAAAACTCTGCCTGAATTGAGAACCCTTGAAATTCTGACATATAATTCTGCGTCTGATGCTCAACGGGCGGTGTATGCGGAATTGATAGCAAAAGGTGTTTCTGTCAGTTTTCTATGATCGGAGGTATCTGTCAAGTCCATCCAAAAGACCGATCCCGAATTTGTGAAAATATGGGATCACTTCGCGTTTGACGAGGTCACAAACAAAGCCGGGCAGCAGCCGGACGCTCCCGTGCGTTGGCTTGCGATCCTCGCCGCCCTCATCGGCTGCGGCGGGGTAGAGGCGTACAGCGAAATGCTGCCGCGCGCCATAGACGGCGGCGTGACCCCCGTCATGGTCAAAGAGTGCGTCTATCAGGCGGCGGCTTATCTCGGCTACGGCCGCATGCTGCCGTTTTTGCAGGCGACAAACGCCGTATTCGACCGGCTCGGCATCTCCCTGCCGCTGCCCCCGCAGGCGACGGTCACGGAGGCTGACCGGCTCGAAAAGGGCGTTGCGGTGCAGGCGGCGGTTTTCGGCGACGGCATGAACGAGGCGTGGAAAAAAGGGCACATCAACCGCTGGCTGGCAGACAACTGCTTCGGGGACTATTACACCCGCACGGGGCTTACGCTGCGGCAGCGCGAGCTGATCACTTTTTGCTTCCTGATGGCGCAGGGCGGCTGCGAGCCGCAGCTCACCGCCCATGCCGCGGGCAACATGAACATCGGCAACGACCGGGCGCTGCTGCCCCGCGTCGTCTCCCAGTGCCTGCCCTATATCGGGTATCCCCGCAGCCTGAACGCCCTCGCCTGCATTCAGAGGGCGGCAGAGCAAAAACAGAAAGAAGGGGATACGAATGAATGACTGTATCCGGCTGAACAACGGCACGAGCATTCCCGCGCTCGGCTTCGGGACATGGTGCATCGACAACGACAGCGCCGCCGACGCCGTGAAAACGGCGATCGCCCTCGGCTACCGCCACATCGACACCGCGCAGGCCTACGGCAACGAGGAGGGCGTCGGCAGGGGCGTGCGGGCGAGCGGTATAGCACGGGAGGAGCTGTTTGTCGTCAGCAAGGTGGCTGCCGAGCATAAGACCTACGCCGCCGCGGCAGCCTCCATTGACGGAAGCCTGCAAAAGACCGGGCTTGCCTATCTGGACATGATGCTCATTCACAGCCCCCAGCCGTGGGCGGAATGGCGCGGCGAAAAACGCTATTTTGCGGAAAACCGCGAGGTCTGGCGCGCCCTTGAGGACGCCTGTGCGGCGGGGAAGCTGAAAGCCATCGGCGTTTCCAACTTCCTGCGCGACGACTTAGCGGCGCTGCTGCCGCATTGCCGGATAAGACCGGCAGTCAACCAGGTGCTTGCCCATATCGGCAACATGCCGGACGACCTCATTGCCTATTGCACGGCGCAGGGCATCGCGACCGAGGCGTATTCCCCCATTGCGCACGGCGAGGCGCTGAAAGACCGCGTGATCGCAGAGACCGCCGCCGCCTGCGGGGTCACGGCGGCGCAGCTGTGCATCCGCTATGTGCTGCAGCGCGGGCTTGTCGCCCTGCCGAAGGCGTCGTCTTATGCCCACATCCGGGATAACGCCGCCCTGGATTTCGTTATTGCGCCGGAGGATATGCGGCGTCTGGATGCCCTTGACTTTCACGAATACGGCGAATACGGTCATTTTCCCGTGTTCAGCGGGAAATGACCCGCAGCCGATCAAAGGAGAAACCGCTATGAAGATCAACGACCGCACAGAACTGGAAAAGCAGGATGCTTTCGGGATCGGCGAGAAAAACGACGCCTACGCCCGGTATTTCGTCGGACAGTCCTATCTAAAGCCCCTGACCAGGCCGGGGGAGACCGCCGTATTTCTCGCCAACGTGACTTTTGAGCCGGGCTGCCGGAACAACTGGCACATCCATCACGCCGCGAAAGGCGGCGGTCAGCTGCTGATCTGCACCGCAGGCGAGGGGTGGTATCAGGAGGAGGGAAAACCCGCCGTCAGTCTGACGCCGGGCACGGTCGTCACCGTTCCCGCCGGGGTGAAGCACTGGCACGGCGCCAAAGCCGATTCGTGGTTTTGCCATATCGCTGCAGAGGTGCCCGGCGAGGACACCCGCACCGAATGGGGCGAGCCGGTCACGGACGAGGTCTACGCCGCGCTGAAATAAGCCCCGGCTGCCGCCCGTCCCCCCATCATTTGACCTTTTCCGACAAGTGTGGTATACTGGTTAAGATCATCTGACCGATCGACGGGAGGCGGCTGTTATGCCTGAATGGATCCAGCAATTCGACTGGAGCGTACTGCATTGGATCCGGGACACGCTGACCTGCGGCGTGACGGATCTTCTGATGCCGAAGATCACCCTGCTCGGAAACGGCGGCGCCGTATGGCTGGCGGCAGCTGTCGCCATGCTGCTGTCAAAGCGGTACCGGAAATTCGGTATCACACTGCTCCTTGCCCTCGCAGCGGGCGCTTTGGTCGGCAACGTGTGGCTAAAGCACTGGCTTGCCCGCCCGCGCCCCTGCTGGCTGGAAAATGTGCCGCTGCTGATCAAAAACCCGACCGACTATTCGTTCCCGTCCGGCCATACGCTGTCCTCCGTGATCGGTGCCTGTGTGCTGACCGGGGCAAACCGCCGGTTCGCTTTGGCGGCGATCCCGCTGGCTGTACTGATCGGCATTTCGCGGCTTTTCCTGTATGTGCATTTTCCGTCGGACGTGCTGGCGGCGGCGCTTCTCGGAACGGCGATCGGCACGGCGGCTGTCCTGATCGCCAAACGGACAAACGGCAAAAAGCTGCCGGATACGCCGTGAGCTCTCCCGTCCCGCCCCGGTCAGGGCGGGACGGGAATTTTTTTGCAATTTCCCCTTGACAGCGGGGGCGGGCGGGTGTATACTTTTCCCATAAAAAATACATATCGGCTTGAGCAATGACGTTCAGGATGCTTTTGGGGTCAAGTGCCCCCTTTCGGCATCGGGAGCGTCTTTTTTATTGTCCGAAAAGGCGCAAAATGCAGAAAAAACGGGAGAGTGGGAATATGACAAAGTACATTTTTGTGACCGGCGGCGTGGTCTCCGGTCTCGGCAAAGGCATCACGGCGGCGTCGCTCGGGCGGCTTCTGAAGGCGCGCGGGCTGAAGGTGGCGGCGCAGAAGCTCGACCCGTATATCAACGTCGATCCCGGCACGATGAGCCCCTATCAGCACGGCGAGGTGTATGTCACCGAGGACGGCGCGGAGACCGACCTCGACCTCGGCCACTATGAGCGGTTTATCGACGAGGATCTGAACAAATATTCCAACCTCACCACCGGCAAGGTCTACTGGAACGTGCTGAACAAGGAGCGCCGCGGCGAATACCTCGGCTCGACGGTGCAGGTCATCCCGCATATCACCAACGAGATCAAGGAATTTATCTACGCCGTCGGCAAAAAGACGGCGGCGGACGTCGTCATCACCGAGATCGGCGGCACGACCGGCGACATCGAGAGTCAGCCGTTTCTGGAGGCGATCCGCCAGGTCGGCCTTGAGGTCGGGCGGGAAAACGCGCTGTATATCCATGTCACGCTCGTGCCGTTTTTAAGCGGCTCGGACGAGCACAAGACCAAGCCGACCCAGCACTCGGTCAAGGAATTGCAGGGCATGGGCATCGCCCCGAACATCATCGTTCTGCGCTGCGACGAGCCGCTCGAGGACAACATCTTCAAAAAGATCGCGCTGTTTTGCAACGTCAAGGAGGACTGCGTAATCGAAAACCGCACCGTCCCGGCGCTGTATGAGGCGCCGCTTATGCTCGAGGAGCACGACTTCTCGCTGATCGTCTGCCGTGAGCTGGGGCTGTGGACAAAGGCGCCGGATCTGACCGAGTGGACGGCGATGTGCGAGCGGACGCGCCATCTGCACAAGTCCGTCACCATCGGGCTGGTCGGCAAATATGTGCAGCTCCACGACGCCTATCTCTCGGTCGCGGAGGCGCTGCGCCACGCGGGCGCGGCATGCGATGCCAACGTCACCATCTGCTGGATCGACTCCGAGACCGTGACGGAGGACAATGCCGAAACCGTGCTTGACGGCTGCGACGGCATTCTGGTGCCGGGGGGCTTCGGCAACCGCGGCATCGAGGGCAAGATCGCGACGGCACAGTATGCCCGCACCCACGGCGTACCCTATCTCGGCATCTGTCTCGGTATGCAGATCGCGGTCATTGAATTTGCGCGGCATGTGGCGGGGATCGCCGACGCCCATTCGGGCGAATTCGACCGTGATACGCCGCACAAGGTCATTGATTTTCTGCCGGATCAGAACGACGAGGTCGAAAAGGGCGGCACGCTGCGGCTCGGCGCGTATCCCTGCGCCGTCCGCCCGCACACCAGGCTTGCGGAGTGCTACGGCACGGACGCCATTTCCGAGCGTCACCGCCACCGCTATGAGTTCAACAACGACTACCGCGACACGCTGACAAAGGCGGGGCTGGTCATCAGCGGCACCTCGCCCGACGGACGGCTCGTCGAGACCGTCGAGGTGGCGGAGCACCCGTTTTATGTGGGCGTGCAGTTCCATCCGGAATTCAAATCCCGCCCGAACCGTCCCCATCCGCTGTTTCTGGGGCTGATCCGGGCATCGCTGAAGGAGTGAGCTGATATGCATTTCACCAAAATGCAGGGACTCGGCAACGACTATCTGTATGTCTACGGCGAGCCGCATCATCCGCAGGAGCTGTCCCGCCGCCTGTCCGACCGCCACTTCGGCGCAGGCTCGGACGGCATGATCTGGATCTCCCCATCTGACAAGGCGGATTTCCGGATGCGGATCTTCAACGCGGACGGCAGCGAAGCCGCCATGTGCGGCAACGGCATCCGCTGCGTCGGCAAATATGTCTACGACAAGGGCTACACCGATAAAACGGAGCTGACGATCGAGACCGCGTCCGGGCTGCGCACCCTGCGGCTGGCGGTCGCGCACGGGCGCGTCTGCGCCGCGACGGTGGATATGGGACAGGTGACGGTCGATAAGCCGCTGGCGCTGACCGCCGCCGCGCAGGCGCTCACCGTCACGCCGGTGTCGGTCGGCAACCCCCACGCCGTCACCTTTGTCCCCGATGCCGAAGCGGTCCCGCTCGCGGAATGGGGAGCGGCACTCGAGCACCATCCCGCGTTCCCGGGCGGGGTCAACGCGGAATTTGTACAGGTCATTGACCGCACAACGCTGCGTATGCGGGTGTGGGAGCGGGGCAGCGGTATCACGATGGCGTGCGGCACGGGCGCCTGCGCTGCGAGCGCCGCCGCCGTCGCCGCGGGCTTTTGCCCCGCCGAAGAGGCGCTGACCGTGCGCCTGGACGGCGGCGAGCTGCACATCCGCGTCGGGCAGGACCGCCGCGTGTGGATGACCGGTCCCGCCGAAACCGTATATGAAGGAGAGGTTGACCTATGACGCCGAACCGCCATTATGCCGAGCTGAAAAATTCCTATCTGTTCTACCATATTGCGCAGAAGACCGCCGCCTACCAAAAGGAGCATCCCGACAAGCGGCTTCTGCGCATGGGCATCGGCGATGTCACGCGTCCGCTCTGCCCCGCCGTGATCGAGGCGCTGCATGCCGCCGTGGACGACCAGGCGAAAAGCGGCAGCTTCCACGGCTATATGCCCGAGTGCGGCGCGCCGTTTTTCCGCGAGGCGGTCGCGGGCTTTTACGCCTCCCGCGGGATCGCGCTCGACCCCGACGAGGTGTTCGTCTCCTCGGGCGCAAGCGACGAGCTGGGGCATATTCTCGACCTGTTCGATGTGAGCGACACCGCGCTCGTGATCGAGCCGGCGTATCCCGCCTATGTCGATGCCAATGTGATGTCCGGCAGAAGGGTCGTGCATCTTTCGTCGTCGCAGGAAAACGGCTTTCTCCCCGTGCCGGACGCGCAGACAAAGGCGGACATCCTCTACATCTGCTCGCCGAACAACCCGACCGGCGCGGTGTTCACCCGTGAAAAGCTGGCGGCGTGGGTGGACTATGCCAACCGCACCGGCGCCGTGATCCTGTTTGACGCCGCCTATGAGGCGTTTATCGGGGATCCCGCCCTGCCGCGCAGCATTTTCGAGATCGACGGCGCGCGCACCTGCGCGATCGAGATCTGCTCGCTGTCCAAGACCGCGGGCTTCACCGGCACCCGCTGCGGCTATACCGTGATCCCGCAGGAGCTTTCGCGCGGCGGGATGAATCTGCACGACATGTGGGTGCGCAACCGCACCACCAAGTCAAACGGCGTGTCCTATATCCTCCAGCGCGGCGGCGCGGCGGTGTTTTCGCCCGAGGGGCAGCGGCAGATTCAGGAGAACATCCGCGTCTACAAGCAAAATGCCGCTTGTCTGACTGCGGCGCTCGACCACGCCGGGGTGTGGTACTGCGGCGGCAAAAATGCGCCGTATATCTGGATGAAATGCCCCTGCGACAGCTCGTGGGAATTTTTTGACACGCTGCTGACCCGCACGCAGATCGTCGGCACGCCCGGCGAGGGCTTCGGCGCCTGCGGCGAGGGCTATTTCCGCTTTTCCATGTTCGGCAGTCCCGAGGACACTGCCGAAGCCGCCGCAAGGCTTAAAGCGCTGCTGACGGCGCGGTGACCGGGCGGTACACAGGTAAATCCTTGCGCAGGGGGCAATGATGCCCCCTGCTTTTTTGTCCCAAAAAAGTACCCCTGCCCGCTCCCGAAACGGGGGCGGACAGGGGCGAGAAATGAAGGAGGAGGGAAAATCAGGTACGGGGGCGTGCGGCGCGGCGGATCAGCATCACGCAGAGCAGCACGGTGCAGACCAGCGCCGCCGCAAACGGCAGTCCGCTGCGCATGCCGAGCGCGCCGAACGCGCCGAAGAACGCGGAAGCCGAGTCAAACGGCGCGGCAAGCTCCGCCTTTTCCGCCGCCTTTTGCAGCAGGCTGACGGAATAGACGCCGTCGGCAACGACCGCCAGCACGGCGGCGAGGATGGGCAGCAGCCGGAACAGACCCGTCAGCGAGGTCGTATCCGTCCCGGGTACGGCGGACGCCAGACGGCGGAACAGGAAGAACAGCAAGGCGGCGGCGGCGGTTACGCCGAGCATCCACCACCACGGCGCGCCCGCGAGCGCCTCAAACGTGAACAGGCCGGTCTCGGGATCCTGCATACGGCCGGCGACCGCGATCAGATCAAAGGCGAGCGCGGCTGCCAGCAGCGTTTTGCCGATGCCGTCGAGCAGCACGGCGCGGTCGGGACGGCGTCCCGCCGGGGCAAGGCGCGTGATCGTCTCCGCCCGCAGATCGAGCAGCGAGCCGACCGTGACGGCCGCCACCAGCGTGACGATGGTCTCAGGCAGCATGTAGGTCGCGTTGTACACGGCGGAATAGGCGACGGTCGGCAGCGAGGTGTAGTTATACTCCGCCCAGACCGTGCAGCCGGAGATGACATGGCAGATGTAGCGCAGCACGCAGGCGAGCAGCGTACCGGCGGCGAGCGCGTCGCTCTGGCGCTTGAGCACGTTGCGGAACACGCCGCCGAGACCGAGCACGGCAAAGGCAACGAGATAGTCGAGCAGCAGAATGGCGACGACCGAGCCGAAGCTCACGCCCATGACGTTTTTGATGCCGAGGAACAGCTGGAGCAGACCGTGGACAAGCCCGGTGAACAGTCCCCAGCGGGTGCCGTAGCGATAGGCGATCAGCAGGATCGGCAGCATGCTGGCGGCGGTGACACTGCCGCCGTAGGGCAGCTCGAGCAGCTTGACCAGGCTCAGGACGGTGGCAAACGCGATCATCAGCGCGCTCTCCGTCAGGCGGACAACAGAATTGTGCTTCATGTAAACAAGGCCTCCTTGTGAATTTCGGCAGGCACAAACAGAAAAGCCCTCCGTCCGACAGGCGGACAGAGGGCGTGTGTGGACAACCGATACCGGTTTCGCACCCAAACGATCCCTCCGCCGGCATTACCCGGATCAGGTTTGGGGTTGGACGGGCGTCCTCTCAGCCGACCGGAAAGGTCAGCACCCCCTGTTTGCGGTTCTGCGATGCCGTGGGGTATTCCCCGTGACTTTTTCAGTATACACGGGTTTTTCGCCGTTGTCAAGTCCCCCCGACGACATTTTTCGCCGGAAAATACCCCTGCGCCGTCAGCGCGTCGGCGAGCAGCCCGGCATACAGCCGGTGGCCGCGGCTGTTCGGGTGCCACGGGTCGTCATACCACTGCGCTGCCGCCTCCTGTGCGGACAGCCCCGCCAGTGCCGCCGCAAAGGCGGCATTGGCGTCGCACAGCGGGACGCCGGCCGCCGCTGCCGCCGACCGGGATGCCTCCACATAGTCCGCGTAGAGCGCGCCGCCCTGCCACCGCTGGTCGCCGAGAATGGGCATAACGGTCATGAGCGTGACCGCCGCGCCCGCCGCCTGACAGTCGCGCAGCAGGGCGAGCAGCCGCGCGGCATAGACCTCCGGCGGCGCCCCGGCGATCCAGTCGTTGATCGTATGCGCCTCACACAGCACGACGTCGGGGCGCAGCGGGCGGACGAGCTCGGCAAAATGCGCCTCCCGGTAGCGAAAGCAGGGACAGCTGCCGACGCCGCCGTTGACCACGGCGACGGCGCCCGCATAGGTCTCGAGCCGGTACAGCGGCAGCGTACCGCGGGAGACGGTCAGGGTCAGCGTATGCGCCCCCTCCTCCAGCGGCACGGTCAGCAGCCGGCAGTCGATCGGCTTCTCCCGTGCGGGCAGCGTGCCGCCGCCGACCGGGATGCCGTCGACCGATGCCGAAAAAGCGGCGGGCGCTTCGTCAAGCGCATATTCCAGACGCAGAAGCGCCCCCGAAAACGGCAGCGTCAGCCGCCCCGTCAGCAGCGCAAACGGCGGCGCAAAGGCAAGCCCGCCCGCCTTTGCCAGCGCCTTGGCGTCCCATTCGGCGAACGACGCGCCGGTACGCGCAGCCGCCTCGCGGCGCAGGCAATCCACATAGCCGCCGAAGGAAAAGCCGGTCAGCCGCCGGTCGCCTGCCTCGGCAGGCGGGTCAAGGCTTTCGGTCAGTCCCGCCGCCCCCTGTCCCCAGGTGTGCGAGTCGCCGGTACACAAAATCCGCAGCATAGGTGATCCCTCCCTTTTTTCTTCACTATACCATCCGTTTCCTGCCTTGTCCATGCACGATCTTCCGAAAAAGTGCAAGGGGATTTTACCCGAATTTTACAAAGAATTAAACTTTTCCCCTCTTGTCAACCGCCGCGCGCGGGGCTATAATTAAACTGTCGAATTTTTGCGGCTTTGGCCGCTTTTCGGATAAGGAGGCGGCGATCATGGAACAACGGCGCATTGCGCTGATCCCGGCATATGAGCCGGACGAAAAAATGCTGGCGCTTCTGCCGCAGCTGACGGCGGCGGGGCTTGCGGTCGTTGTCGTCGACGACGGCAGCGGCCCCGACTATGCGCCGCTGTTTGAGGCGGCGAAGGCGTACGGCACCGTGCTGACCCATCCCGAAAACCGGGGCAAGGGCGCGGCGCTGAAAACCGGCTACCGCTGGCTTTTGGAGCAGGACGGCGATCCGTTTACCGTCGTGGCGGTGGATGCCGACGGTCAGCACCGGCTGCCCGATGTGCTGCGCCTGTGCGAGGAGGCGGAAAAAACGCCGGATACGCTGGTGCTGGGCGGCCGCGCGTTTCAGGGCAAGGTGCCGCTGCGCAGCCGCATGGGCAACGCCATCACCCGCTTTGTGTTCACGCTCTCGACCGGTCTGCGCGTCCACGACACCCAGACGGGGCTGCGCGCCTGCGGGCGGGCGCTGCTGCCGTTTTTGCTCAGCGTCGAGGGCGACCGCTATGAATATGAGATGAATGTGCTGCTGCGCTGCTCGCGCGACAAGGTGCCGCTGCGCGAGGTGCCGATCGAGACGGTGTATATCGACGGCAACGCCTCCTCGCATTTCAACGCCCTGCGCGATTCCGCCCGCATTTACAGGGAAATACTGAAATTTTCGCTCTCCTCGCTCGCCGCGTTTGTCGTGGACTATCTGCTGTTTGCGCTGCTCTGTCTCTTTTTAAAGGAGTGGACCGCCAACATCCTCGCGCGGCTGTGCAGCGCCACGGTCAACTTTACGATAAATCGCAAACTGGTATTCCGCAGCGACAAGCCGCTTTTGCGCTCGGCGCTGGAATATGCGCTGCTGGCGGCGGCCATTCTGGCGGGCAATACGCTGGTGCTGACCCTGCTTGTCGAGCGGGCGGGTATGCCGGAGCTGCTTGCGAAGCTCATCGTCGAGCTGCTGTTTTTCCTGCTCAGCTGGACGGTGCAGCGCTGTCTGATCTTCCGCCGCCGCACCAAAGCCAAAAAGTCCTGACTCGGGAGGGAGCCGCATGTCTTTTCTGAAGCGTCCCGGCACAGCGGGCGTGCTCTACGCGCTGCTGCTTGCCGCTTTCACCCTGTATGTCGTGCTGGATACGTTTGTGATCCCGCAGCCGCTGCCGACACCGGAGCAGCCGGAGAGCAGCACTGCCTCGACTGTCGGCACAACGCCGACGACCGGGGCAGCCGACACCGCCGTGACCGGCACGGGAACCGTGACCAAAGTGCCGCCCGAGACGCCGCTGCCCTCCGGCTCCGCCGTCAGCGGCGAACCGCTGACCTATACCGACAGCAGCATCTCGATCGTGCTGACGACCTATCGGGTCGAGGTATCCTCGCTCGAGAGCACAGCCGTGTATGTAGCGGATATCCGCCTGTCGGATGTGTCGCTTTTAAAGACCGCATTCGCCAACGACACCTTCGGCGCCAACATCCGCGCCAAGACCTCCGACACCGCCAAAGCCCACGGCGCCATCCTCGCGATCAACGGCGACTATTACGGCGCGCGGGTCAAGGACGGCGGTTATGTGCTGCGCAACGGCACCGTGTATCAGGATGTCGCGCTGAAAACCGCTGCCGACCGCACGACGGGGTCGATCGACGATCTTGTTATCCGGAAAGACGGCAGCTTTGCCATCATCAACGAGGCGCAAACGCCGATGTCCGCGCTTTTGGCAGACGGGGCGCAGCAGGTGCTGGCTTTCGGCCCCGCCATGCTGGAAAACGGCGCGCTGGGAGTCGGCAAAAATGAAAAGGGACTGGCGCGGGCGCTCAACCCCCGCACCGCCATCGGCATCTATGAGCCGGGACACTATGTGTTCGTCGTGGCAGAGGGGCGTCAGAAGCCCAAGGACTGCGGCATCTCGGTCTACCGCCTGGCGCAGTTTATGCAGGAGCTGGGCGTGCAGACTGCCTATAACTTAGACGGCGGCGGCTCGAGCGCGCTGTGGTTCAACGGCCAGCTGATCAACCATCCGACCACCGACGGCAAGAGCTTTGCGGAAAGGGGCGTGAGCGACATTGTCTACATCGGATACCGCTAAGGAGCGAAACGCCCTGCGCCGCGCCGCGCTCGTGTGGCTGTGTACCGCCGCGTTTGTCGCCGTGTTCGGGCGCGTCTATCAGGTGTTTTCCCATGACGTCTGGTCGCCCTCCATGGTATTTGCCGTTATGTACCCGCTGCTCGGCGGCGCGCTGCCGCTGACGGTCTGCGCGCTCTGCTCCGTGCGGGTCATTCCCGGGCGGCTGTGCCGCTGGCTGCTGTCGGCGGGGCTGGCCGCGCTGACCGTCGGCAGTGTGCTGACCGGCATTTTCGAGATCTACGGCACCACGAGCCGCCTGCTCGCCGTATACCGCTTTATCGGCTGGCCGCTTGTCGCCCTCGCCGCCTTGGTGTACCTGCTGGGCTTTTTTGCCCCCCGTCCGCGCCGGATAAGCCGCCACGGCGGTGAAAAAGCGGGGGAATAAGCTGCGCCGGTCTCCCCGAAGCGCTTCCGTCTGCCGCGATAATCCCGCCGGGACGTACCCGGCACACGGAAAGCCGCTGAACCGAAAAGTAAACCAAAAGGGCTGTGATCCCGTTTAGAGGATCACAGCCCTTTTTTATCCGCAGCTTTTTTACGGCCCCTTTTTCTTCTTCCAAACAGAGAACAGCACCGGCGCCGTCCCTTTTACGGCGTCAGCTCCGCCTGCTGCCAGTCGCCGTCCCACAGCACGAGCAGCCGCCCCTGCTCTGCCGTAATGCGCGCCTCCTGCCCCGGCAGAAAGGCGTTGCTGACCCCGATCGGAAAGCTGTCGGTCAGCGCGGCGCCGTCCAGCGGGTAATCAAGCCCCGCCAGCGTGACGCCGGTCACGGTGCGGTCGAGCGCAAACACCGACACGCGCCCCTGTCCGCCGCGCAGGCGCAGGGTGCCGCCGCAGACCACGGCGGCGCAGTCGCGCTCGCCCTGCAAAAAGCCGTGCGCGCCCCGCTCCGCCAAAAACAGCAGCACCTGTATATTGGCGAGCGTGTGGTCGAGCCGCCCGCCGCTGGCGCCGAGCAGCACAAACTGCCGGTAGCCGCGGGACAGCCCCTCCCGCACGGCGAGCAGCGAATCGGTGTCGTCCTTGCGCACGGGGTGGCGCAGGACGGGCGCATTTTGCGGCACATAGCCGAGCGAATCAAAGTCGCCGACGACGAGATCGGGCGTCTGCCCGCCAAGCTGCTCCCATCCCTTGTCGGCGGCGATCAGCAGGTCGCCCGGCTGCTTTTGCGGCAGGTGGGTGGTCGGCAGCGCGCCGACAATATAACAGATCGGCATATTTACCCCTCACTATACAAAAAGTAAAGGCGCAGAGAGCCCTTACAGCCTCTGCGCCCACGCCGCCCGGCGGGAAAGCGCCCGCAATCACGCGGTGCAGCTTGCCCCGTCGGGCTTTGCGCTGTCAATTTACAGGTCAAGGTCAATGCGGCCGTAGAGGCTGGCGCCGGTCTCCTTCTCCGATTCGGTACGGGAGGGAGGAGTCGCGCCGTCCGCGGTCGGCAGCGGATTGCTGCGGGGGACAAAGGTGCGGATCGGCCGGGCGGGGCGATCCTCCGCCACGGTGGGACGGTTGTCCCGCTGCGGACGACGCTCACTGCGGTCACTCCGCTCACCGCGGTCGCCCTCGGCACGCGGGGCACGCTCGGGACGGTCGCCGCTGCGCTCGCCGCCGCGGCTGCCGCGTCCGCGTCCGCCGCGCGGACGGGAATCCTTGCGGGGGTTGTCGTCGCTCGGGCCGATAACGACATGGCGGTTCGGCTCGCTGCCGACGCTCCACGAGGTCGCGCCCTCGACGCCCTGCACCGCCGTGTGAATGATGCGGCGCTCATAGGGGTTCATGGGATCGAGCGAGTGCTTTCTGCCGGTGCGGGCGGCTTGTCCCGCCCATTTTTTCGCCAGCGCGATCAGCGACTGCTCGCGCTTTTCGCGATAGTCGCCGATGTCGATAGTCACGCGGTAATAGCCGCCGCCCGCGCGGTTGGCAACGAGTCCGGTCAGGTATTGCAGCGCGTCCAGCGTGTCGCCGCGGCGGCCGATCACAAAGCCGAGATCCTCGCCGTCCAGCGCGATCACGCAGGAGCCCTCCTCCTCGGTGATCGACATGGAAGGCTCGGCGCCCATGGCAGCCAGCACTGTCCGCAGATACTCCGCGGCAGCCGTAGCCGCCGTGGGCTTCACGGTGCCCTTTACCCGCGCCGGAGCGCCGCCGAACAGACCGAGCACCTTTTTCTGTGCCGCCTGCAGCACCTCAAACGTCACGCGCTCCTCCGGCAGAGCCAGCTCCGCCAGGATCGCGGCTTTTGCCTCCTCTTCGGTGGCAGCTTCTTTCACAAGTTCTGTCAGCATAACGATTTATCCCTCGCTTTTCTGATCGGTCTCCTCCGGCATATCGGAGGAAGCGGTTTCGGTGTCGGTGTCTGCCTTGGCCTCGGCATCATCGCTTGCCGCAGGCTTTGTCTTTGCCTTGGCGGATTTTTTCTTGCCGGCAGACGGTGCGGGCGTCTCCGCCTCCGTCTTTTCCTGCTCCGCCTCTTTCTGGCGGGATTCCGCGAGGCGCTTTTTCTCAGCGGCCTTTTCCGCCGCGCGGCGGGCGCGCTTTTCCTGATATTCAATCTCCGCCTGCGCACGGATGGCGGCGGGATTGTACATCTTATTGAGCACATAGGTCTGTACCAGTGCGATGAGGTTTGAGCAGATCCAGTAGATGCCGACGGCGCCCGGCACAATGAAGGAGATATAGACGGAGAACAGCGGCATAAAATACATCATGCCGTTGGTGCAGCCCGCCGCCTGCTGCTGCTCAGGACTCATGGAGCCCTTGTTGAAGTGCATGGACAGCAGCGAGGACGCGAGCGCGGTCAGGCCGGAGATGAGCGGCACGAGCCACAGCCAGTTAATCCCGGCAAAGCCGCCGTTCCACGGGTTTTCGAGGAAGTTCAGACCGCCGATATAAAACTGGCCGCGCATCTCGAGGAACTGGTCATAATAATCGGCGCCCGTGACATCCTTGCGTTTTTCGGCGTCCACCGCGTCGATGGCGGAGATGATGAGCTGCTTGTTGTCCCCCTTGTCCATGAGGTTCATCAGCCGCAGCTCACGGTAGTAGCTGCCGGAGGTCGCCTCCTTCTGGGGGATGCGGTAGGTGTTGTCGCCCTTCTCCACCGCCGTGATGGAGGTGATGGACGCGTTGATGACATCGGAGGGGATGCCGGTCATGTGGGTCAGCGGCTTGTAGATCGCCGCGATCACGCCGAACAGCACCAGCATCGGCACGAGGGTCGGCAGGCAGCCGCCCATCATGCTCACGCCCTCTTTTTCGTACAGCTCCTGCTGCTTTTGCTGCAGAAGCTGACGGTTGTTGGCGTATTTTTTCTGCAGCCGCTCGAGACGGGGGGCGAGCCGTGCCCGTTCGGCGGAGGATTTCTGGGATTTGAGGTAAAACGGGAAGGATACCAGCCGGATGAGGAGGGTGAAGAGGATGATCGCAACAAAATAGTTGTGAACCAGCTGGTAGATCAGACGCAGGAGCCATCCGAGCGGGATGGCGATCCAGTCAAACAGGGCAAACATGAAAAACCTCCTCGGTTATTTGTCGCGGCGGCGCTTTTTCGGCCAGGTGACGGGCACGGGGTCATAGCCGGAGCCGCCGAGCGGGTTGCACCGCAAAAGCCGGCGCAGCGCCAACCAGCCGCCCTTCAGCGCGCCGAAGCGGGTGAGTGCCTCGACCGCATAGGCGGAACAGGTGGGGGAGTAGCGGCAGTGGGCGCGGGTGTAGGGGGAGATGGCGCGCTGGTAAAACCGCACCAGCGCGATCAGCAGGCGGGTCACGGCGCAAGCACCCCGAGCGCGCGCAGCTGCCGCTCCATGACGGCGGCGATCCGGGTGCTTTTGCATTCCGCCGTGCGCCCGCGCGCCACAAAGACGATATCATAGCCGCCCGTGACCGGCGGCTGCATGCGGAACGCCTCGCGGATGATCCGGCGGCAGCGGCTGCGCTGCACGGCGTTGCCCGCTTTTTTGCCCGTGGTGATGCCGATGCGGACGGTCCCGAGCCGGTTTTTCCGCACATAGGTCACGAGCACGGGATCGACCCGGCTCCTCCCGCGGTAATACAGGGTGCGGAATTCGGTATTGCTTTTAAGCGTGAGCCATTTCGCCATCGTCATTCCACCCCGTTTTCACTACAAAAAAAAGCCACACGATGGTGGCCTTTTTCAATAGGTGAGCCGATTTCTGCCCTTGGCCCGGCGGCGGGCAAGCACCTTTCGGCCGTTGGCGGTCGCCATTCTCTTCCGGAAACCATGTTCCATCTTACGGTGCCGCTTTTTCGGCTGATACGTACGAAGCATGAGTTCTCCCCCTTTCGGGCGGCTGCAAAGCCGCAGCATTCTGCGAGTATCTATTATATACCGAAGCGCCCGGAAAAGTCAAGCCTTTTTGCAAAATTTGCGCCGTTTTTCTTCAGAGGGCGGCTTCCCGGCAAAAAAATTGTTGCTGCGGCGGCAAAAAGCCCTTGACAAGTGTGCTCTAATGCGTTAGAATAAGTCTGTAAGCTCTACCGCATTAGAGCGAAAAGGGGGTAACATCATGAAAACGCCGAAGGTATTTGAGAGCGAATACCGGTTCTGCCTGATCCTGTGGGAGCATGAGCCGGTCAGGAGCGGCGAGCTGGTCGCGCTGTGCCGGGAACAGCTCGGGTGGAAGCCGACGACCACCTACACGGTGATGAAGCGGCTGGCGGAGCGCGGCATTCTCAAAAACGAGAACACCGTCGTGCGCGCGCTGGTGAGCAAGGACGAGGTGCAGGCGGCGGAGATCGACGAGATGGTGGAAAAGACGTTTGAGGGGTCGCTGCCCGCGTTTGTGGCGGCGTTCACCCGGCACCAGCGGCTCTCGGCGGACGAGATCGACGCCCTGCAGCAGCTGATCGACCGCTCCAGAGAGGAGGGGACGAAATGAGTCGCGTGTTTCTGACCGTTTTGCACATGAGCGCGGCGGCGGGCTTTATCGTCGCGGTGATCGCGCTGCTGCGACTCGCACTCGCGAGAGCGCCGAAGCGGATCACGGTATGGCTCTGGGCGATCGCGGCGGTGCGGCTTCTCTGTCCGTTTGCGCCGGAGAGCCGGCTGAGCCTGCTGCCGCGCGCGGAGGCGGTCAGCCCCGGGGGGATGGCGGCGGAGGTGCCGCAGCTTGCCGCCGGGATCTCTGCCCTTGACCGCGCCGTTAATCCTGCCGCCGCAGTATCGCCTGACACGGCGGGCGCGGCTCCGGCGGCGGGCGTGCTCCCGCTTCTTGCCGCCGTGTGGCTTTTGGGCGCGGCGCTCATGCTGCTTTATGCGGCGGTCGTCTATCTGCGCGTAAAGCGGCGGGTCGGCACGGCGGTCTTGCAGGGCGGCGGGATCTGCCGGAGCGAACGGGTGGATTCGCCGTTTGTACTGGGCGTGTTCCGCCCGCGGATCTATCTGCCGTTTGCGCTGACCGGGCGGGACGCGGAGATGGCGGTCGCGCACGAGCGGGCGCATATCCGCCGCGGGGACTGCCTGTGGAAGCCGCTCGGGTTTTTGCTGCTGGCGCTGCACTGGTTCAATCCGCTGCTGTGGCTCGGCTATGCGCTGTTCTGCCGGGATCTGGAGCTTGCCTGTGATGAGGCGGTCGTTTGCGGTATGACGGCGGGAGAACGCGCGGATTATGCGCAGGCGCTGCTGTGCTGCAGCGTTGACCGCCGCACCGCCGCGATGTGTCCGCCCGCTTTTGGCGGGGTCGGGGTCAAGCGGCGGGTGAAGCAGGTGTTAAACTACAAAAAGCCCGTGTTCTGGGCAGTGATCGCGGCGATCGTCGCGAGCATTGCGGCGGCGGTGTGCCTGCTCACCGACCCGGCGGGCGGCGCAGTGCGCGCGTTCCGGGCGCAGGCGCTGGTATACACCGACGGGCGGTATTCCTATGTACAGTATGCGGATGCCGCGCCGCAGTACCTGCTTGCGGACAACGCGCGGCTGTATATGTGCGCCGACGGCGCCGCGCCCGTGCTGCTCGGGCGGCTTGAGGATATGCCGGAAAAGGAGGCCGCGCTCACGGCGCTGTTTTCCGGCAGTGCGGCGGGCACGTGGGACGGCGATACCGCCGCTGCCGTAATGCAGGGCAACCGCCGCGCCCGGCAGCTGTGCCATGCTGCGGACGGCGGTGAGAAGCTGTATATCCTGCTGGAGCAGACAGACGGCAGCGTTTATCTCGGCTACGGCTATCCCGCCGACGAGGGCGGGGCGCAGAGCGCGTCGGTCCGCTGGCTGTATAAGCTGGCGGCGGTCAGCCCGTCGTCGGTCGCGGGAGCGGACACGGTCGAATAGGGGCAGTGATTCCCCGTATAAACGGCAAAAAGCCGCGGCAGAGGGTTTTTCCTCTGCCGCGGCTTTACTGTTTTGCGGTATGTCTTACCGGTCGGACGGGACGGGGAGGACGCGGCGGAACACGGCGGTGTGGTTGCGGCTGACGTCGCGATCCAGATGCAGCGCGCCGAAATACCAGTGGGAAAAGCTGACGGTGTCCTCCAGCATGGACAAAAACAGGTGGACGCCGTTTAACTCACGTGTGCGGGCGATGAGCTGGCCGCCCGCCTTGGCGGACGGCTCGTGGGTCAGCATGATGTCCACCCGGTTTTCCGCCGCCGCAAGGCGCGCCACCGCCTGCTGCATCTCCTGCTCGGTCGGCATTTCGCGCTCCCAGAACGTGTTGGCGGCGCGGCGCATCTCGCGCTCCGGCTCCTCGCCGCCGCCCATGCAGAAGTAGCGCTTACCCTCGATCTCGTAGATCTCGCCGCGCGGCAGATGCCACAGATCACCGGTGATGTGCCGCGCCTGTCCGCCGTGCCAGTCCTCGAGCGGATAGCGCTCCAAAAGGTCGTAATTTTCATGTACGCCGTCGATAAACGCGACCGTGAAGCGCTGCGCGCCCCATTTTTCCAGCCGCTTCTGCTCTGCCTCGCTGCCGTCCCAGATGTAGCCGAAATCGCCGCAGATCAGCAGAATGTCCCCCTTTTTCAGCCGGCGCAGATGCCGCTCCCGCAGGCAGGCGGGATCGCCGTGCATGTCGCCTGTGATATATACCATAATCAGCCCCTCCTTCGGCGGAAAATTCTCAAAAAAATTTCGGCGGACCCCCTAGGAAAATCCGCAGAATATGATATAATAGTATCTGTATAAGAGTATGCTTGACGCACCCTCTTACACGGTCAACTATAGTTTAACACAACAGGTGGGGTTTGTCTATGCGGGTCAGACAATTTTTTTCGCTGTTTTGCGCGGCGCTGCTTCTACTTTGCGGGCTGGCGGCACCGGTCTGCGCGGAATCGGAGCAAAAAAACGACCCGGTGGACGAATCCCCGCTGTATGCGCTGCCGGCTGACCTGTCGCTGAACGCATCCTCGATGCTTTTGGTCGGGCTGGGGACGGATCCGGCGGACGATCTTCCGCTGATCGGCAAAAACGAGACGACGCTGCGCTCGCCCGCGGCGCTCGTGCGGCTGGCGGTCGGCATCTGCGCCATGGATCTGATCGAGGAGCAGAAGCTCGACCTCGACAAGGACACCGGCACCTATCACTCCGGCTGCTTTGACCTGATCGCCGGTACGGGCGTGTCGGTGCTCGAGCTGCCGCTCGGCGCCAAGCTGACGCTGCGCGATCTGCTGACCGCGTCGATGATCCAGACGGCGGGCGACGCGGTGGTGACGCTGGCGGTGGCGCTGGCGGGGAGCCATGCGGCGTTTGTGCAGCGAATGAACGAGACGGTGCAGGCGCTTGGCTGTACGCAGACGTCGTTCTCCAACGTCACGGGGCTTGAGGGCGGCAGCCAGTATACCACCTGTGTGGATCTCTACCGCATCATGCGCCGCGCGCTGTCCTATCCCGAGCTGAAAACCATGATGGGGCTGACGGAATACACCGTCAAGCCGGTCAGCGGCGGCAAGCCGATGACGCTGTATAACACCAACGAGCTGATCCGCCCGGCGTCGCCCAACTACAGTGCAGACTGCATAGCGGGGCGCACCGGCTACACGTCGGAGTCCGGCCGCTGCGTCGTCTCGGTGGCGCAGCAAAACGGGTATGAATACATGGCGATCGTGCTCGGCTGTCCCGACCGCAACGCGGCGGGCGCGGGCGGTCTGCAATATGACGATTCCCGCGCGCTGTATAAGTGGGCGTTCCAGAATCTGAATTACACGACGCTGGTCGCCAAGGGTGCGGTCGTGACGCGGGTGCCGGTTTCGCTCTCTCTGGCGGCGGATTCGGTGACGCTGGTGGCAGCGGAGGACGTGGCGGCGGTGCTGCCCAACGACCTGGACGTGCAGACGGTGCGCCGCGTCGTGCTGTGCAACAGCACGGAGGAGGCGCCGATCGAAAAAGGCAAGGTCTACGGCAAACTGGAGCTGTATCTGAATCTGGACCGCAAGATCGGCGAGGTCGAGCTGGTCGCGTCCGAGGGCGTCAGCCGCAGTCAGCTTCTGTACGTCTGGCAGCAGATCTCCGGCTTTTTCTCGTCGCCGTGGTTTTATATTGCGATCGGCAGTCTGCTGATCCTGCTGTTTGGCTATATGCTGCTGAACATTCTGCACAACCGCAACCGGCGGAAAAACAACCGGCGGCGGGTGCGGACGTATAAATAACCGGTAGAAATAAGAAGAACCAAATACATGAAGGAGGAAACCGTCATGGCGCGCAAATATGTACAATATGGATCGTTTCTGTTTTGTCTGCTTCTGTGCATGAGTCTGCCGTTTCTGATGCTCGCGGTGGAGCAACGGCTGGAAATGCAGCTGGATTCCGCGACCAAAGCGCCGTGCACGGTGGAATATACCGAGGACGGGCAGGTGGTCACGCAGAAAAAGGTCGTGCTTTCTCTGCAGAATGACACCGCGGTTATCACGACAAAAAAGGGCGATGTGGTCACGTCGATGGACACCGATCAGCTGCGCGGCACGTCGCCGTCCTCGGTCTACTCCCGCGGGATGCTGTATGCCGGGCTGTCGACCCTTATTGTCAGCGTGCTGCTGATCGTGCTGCTGATCCCGCTCAACGCATTTTTGATCCAGTTTTCCATTGAGCACACTCCCGACGGCCGTTTCCATCCCTTCGACGCCGCCTGACTTCCTTTTCTTTTTGGAAAAAAAGAAAAGGAAGCAAAAGAAAAACCCTAATGTCCCGGACTTATAGGCGGCGAGGATTCGCCGGGTGATAGCTTCTTATGTTACCCTTAAAAAGGGGCAAAAGAAACTTTCGTTGGCTCGGGCTGTCGGCTGTGCGGACTTGTGCCGTCCTCAGTTCCCCTGTACAGCCCGACAGGCGCGATCCACGCGCGGAATTTTGATTCCGCCGCAGAGAAAGCACATCTCGGCTCCCCTGTGCAAGGGGAGCTGTCACGGCTCTGCCGTGACTGAGGGGTTGACGGCAGACGTAAAAACGCCTGCATATCCCTTTTTGGCTGTACCCACAACCCCTCCGCCGCGCTGTGCGCGCCACCTCCCCTTACACAGGGGAGGCGAGAGGTGCGGAATTTTTCAGCAGTGCGCCTGACGGGCTGGGGATGGACTAAGCTGCCTGCCCCCCTAAAAGCCCGGCACACAGGCGGCACGAATTTGCCGCGGCTGACGGGGTTGACGGCAGCAGTCGAGCGCTTTCACTTATACAAACAGCAATAACCAACTATACATATTCCCACCTGTATACGATTTTGAGGAGGAGCCGATGACGCCACCCATCGAACTGACGCACATAGCCGACGTGCGCGCGCTTTTGCAGCGGCACGGCTTCACGTTTTCCAAAAAGCTGGGACAGAATTTTCTGATCAACCCGACGGTGTGTCCGCGCATGGCGCAGGCGTGCGGGATCGGCAAAGACGGGGGCGTTTTGGAGATCGGTCCGGGGATCGGCGTGCTGACGCGGGAGCTTGCCAAGGTGGCGGGGCGGGTCGTCGCGATCGAGCTGGACGACCGACTGCCGCCGGTGCTGCGCGAGACGCTGGCGGACTGTGACAATGTGACGGTGGTGCAGGGCGACGCGATGAAGCTCGACCTGCACGCGCTGCTGGCGGCGCATTTTCCACCGGGGATGCCGGTGGCGGTATGCGCGAACCTGCCGTATTACATTACATCGCCGCTGATCATGCGGCTGCTCGAAAGCCGGCTGCCGCTGACGTCGGTGACAGTGATGGTGCAGAAGGAGGCGGCGGAGCGGCTTTGTGCCGCGCCGGGCACGCGGGAATGCGGGGCGGTGTCTCTGGCGGTGCAGTATTATGCCGAGCCGCAGCCGCTGTTTGCGGTGTCGCGCGGCAGCTTTATACCGGCGCCGCATGTGGACAGCGCAGTGATCCGTTTGGCGGTGCGCCCACAGCCGCCGGTAGCGGTTGCTGACGAAAAGCGGCTGTTTGCGGTGATCCGCGCGGCATTCGGGCAGCGGCGCAAGACGCTGGTCAACGCGGTATCCGCGGCGGGCTATTCCTCGGCGGAGATCCGCGCGGCGCTTGACGGCATGGGGCTTTCCCCGACGGTGCGCGCCGAGGAGCTGACGCTGGCGCAGTTTGCGGCGCTGACCGACCGGCTGACGGCGGGGGAATAGGCGGCACGCGGCAAAAAAGACGGTTTTTTTCGTTCCGTCCCCTAAAAAGGGGATGGGGCGGCTGATGTTATGAAAGGTGAGGTAGACCAACATGGATGACAAGGCAATTATGCAGGCTCCCGTTCCGACGCTGACGCTTGATCCTGCCGCGCAGGCACAGGCGCAGGCGGCGTCCGCGCAGGCGGAGGAAAAGCCGGTCGTGGCACCGGCGGCGATCGAGGATTCGCTGTCGACGGAGGAGCTGGCAGCGGTGGATTCTTTTGCGAAGGAGATCGACGTGACCGACAGTGCGGTTGTGATGCAGTACGGATCGGCGGCACAGCAGAAGGTATCGAATTTTTCCGAAACGGCGCTGTCGAAAGTGCGCACAAAGGATATGGGCGAGGTCGGCGAGATGATGACCGATCTGATCGGCCAGCTGAAAGGATTCAACGAGGAGGAAAAGGGCGGCCTGTTCGGCGTATTCCGCCGCAGCTCACAGAAGCTGTCGGCGATGAAGGCGAAATATGACAAGGTGGAATCCAACGTTGACCGCATCTGCGACGCGCTCGAGGGACATCAGATCACGCTGATGAAAGATGTTGCGACGCTCGACGAGATGTACAAGATGAATCTGAGCTATTTCAAAGAGCTGTCGATGTACATTCTGGCGGGCAAGCGGCGGCTTGCCGAGCTGACGGAGACGGTGCTGCCCGAGTTGCGCACCAAGGCGGAAAAGAGCGGTCTGCCCGAGGACGCGCAGGCGGCGAACGACTATGCGAGCGCGCTGGAGCGGTTTGACAAGAAGCTGCACGATCTTGAGCTGACACGGATGGTGTCGATCCAGATGGCGCCGCAGATCCGTCTGCTGCAGAACAACGACACGCTGATGAGCGAGAAGATCCAATCTGTCATGGTCAACACGATCCCGCTCTGGAAGTCGCAGATGGTCATTGCGCTCGGGCTGGAGCATTCCCGCCAGGCGATGCAGGCACAGCGCGCGGTGACGGATATGACCAATGAGCTGCTGAAGAAAAATGCGGATGCGCTCAAGACGGCGACGATCGAGACGGCGCGCGAATCCGAGCGCGGGGTCGTCGATATGGAGACGCTGCGGCACACCAACGAGTCGCTGATCACGACGCTTGACGAGGTCAAAAAGATTCAGGACGAGGGACGCCAGAAGCGCCGCGAGGCGGAGGAGGAGCTTGGCCGCATTGAAGCCGAGCTTCGAAGCAAGCTCCTCGAGATCAAAAAATAACCTGCTTTTCTTTTTGAAAAAAGAAAAGCAGGCAAAAGAAAAACCGGTTAGCACGATTTAACGGTGGGGCAGACCTGCGGGATTGAACCACCGAATACTGCTTTGGGAAAAAGAAAAGCAGGCACCCCCTTTTCTTTCGAAAAGAAAAGGGGGCAAAAGAAACTGAAATCGGCTCGGCTTGTCGGCTGTACGGGCTTGCGC
>CAKUMQ010000008.1 GCA_934667845.1 uncultured Eubacteriales bacterium
GCAGAAAAATTGTTGGCTTTAGCCGCCGCTTGGCTCTTGGATATGCCGCCGAGCGTTTTTGAGCAGATCGGGCAGCCGGTGTGTCCGGCCGTGCGATGATTGACCGTTGCCTGCCATTCGTTTTGGCAGTTTGCGCAGACCCACCAGACCTTCCGATTTGAAAAGGAGGAGGTTTCCTCTACGCGCAGCGGCATGTTTTTCTGGGTATCCCACTCCCGTGCAACCTCGGGAAACTGTAGAGTAAGAGTATTGCGGAGCGCGCTGTTTTTGCTTTTGGTCATGCTGCGGGTCGCCTTGGCACATTCGGGACAGCCGCGACCGTTCGAGCCGCGGCTGTAGACCGGTGTCTCCCAGCGAAAGCCGCAGCGGGAGCAGATCCACCGGCATCTTTTGGCACTGCCCAGAGACACTTCATCCGGCGAACAGGTGTTTTTTTCGTTATCCCATTCAGATAAAAGCAGCGGGTCGTCGGAAACACGGGAAGTTGTCCTTGATGGCATCTAAAGCAGCTCCTATCCGGTCAATATGCCCCTCACCGCTCGGACAGGGGGATATAGGGCTTGCGTTCCTGCACGTTTTTATAGGCGGGGCGGATGATCTTGCCCGCGTTGATCAGCTCCTCGCAGCGGTGCGCCGACCAACCGGCGATGCGGGCGGTCGCAAACAGCGGAGTATACAGCTCGGTCGGCAGACCGAGCATCTGATAGGCAAAGCCGCTGTAAAAGTCCACATTGGCGCTGACGCCCTTGTAAATATTCCGCTGGGCGGCGATCTGCTCGGCGGCAATCCGCTCCACGGCGGCATACAGCGCATATTCCTCCTCGCGGTGCTTCTCGCGGGACAGCTTTTCGACAAACCCCTTGAAAATGCGCGCACGCGGGTCGGACAGCGAATATACCGCGTGCCCCATGCCGTAGATCAGGCCGGTACGGTCAAACGCCTGCTTTTTCAGAATTTTATCGAGATAGCCGCGCAGCTCCTCCTCGTTGTCCCAATGGCGGACGTTCGCCTTGATGTCCTCAAACATCCGCATAACCATCAGATTGGCGCCGCCGTGGCGGGGACCCTTCAGCGAGCCGAGCGAGGCGACGACGGTCGAATAGGTGTCTGAGCCGGAGGAGGTCACGACATGGGTCGTGAAGGTGGAGTTGTTGCCGCCGCCGTGCTCTGCGTGCAGGATCAGCGCCAGATCGAGAAGCTGCGCCTCCAGCGGCGTGTACTGCTGATCGGCGCGCAGCAGGTGCAGAATGCACTCTGCCGTAGACAGCGTGGGATCGGGCGCGTGGATGATCAGGCTGCCGCCCTGGTGATAGTGGGCATATGCCTGATAGTTGTAGACCGCGAGCAGCGGGAATTCGGAGATAAGCTGCAGCGACTGGCGCAGCACGTTCGGCAGGCTGATGTCGTCCGCGCGGTTGTCATAGGAATACAGCATCAGCACGCTGCGCGCCATCGCGTTCATGATGTCGCGGCTCGGCTTTTTCATGATGATATCGCGCACAAAATTGGGCGGAATGCAGCGGTAGTCGCCGAGAATGCGGCGGAATTTTTTCAGTGCCGCACGGTCGGGCAGACAGCCGAACAGCAGCAGGTATACCGTCTCCTCAAAGCCGGGGCGGTCGTCGGCAACAAAGCCGCGGATCAGCTCCTCCACGTTGATGCCGCGGTAGTACAGCTCACCGTCGCAAGGGACAACCGTGCCGTCGGGCAGGCGCTTTTTCGAGACGATCTCCGAAATTTCGGTGAGACCGGTCAACACGCCCTCGCCGGACAGATCGCGCAGTCCGCGCTTGACGGCAAATTTTTCATACAGCCCGGGGTCAATGCGGCTGTTTGCGCGGGCGGTCTCCGCCATCAGCTCAAGCGTCGGCGTGACGCGGGAAAAATCCTTATCTTTCATCAGATTCCTGCCTTTCCGGGGGTCGGGTGCGCCCGCACGGCGGACGGCACCGTATACAAATCGTTATATTTCCCCTCTATTTTACCGATTTTCGGGGGAAAAGTCAAGTCGAAGGGGGGCGAACGCCGCCAAAGCGGCATCGGTGAAAAAACCGACCCGCCCTACACTCACGCAGGGCGGGTCGTGTGCGTATGTCGGAAATCTCCCGCTTTATGCCTTGCCCGACGCGGAAAACAGCAGCGTGACCGCGTCCTTGCCGACGGTCAGCAGTCCGCCCGCCACCGAAATGACCTTTTCGGTCTCGTCCGGCAGCAGCAGGCGGCAGTCACAGGGGCGCACCGACGTGACAAACGGGATATGCCCCGCCAGCACGGCGAGATCGCCGTCTGCGCCGCGCAGGGAGAGGGAGAGCACCTCGCCGTCGAATGCGGGGCCGTCGGGCGACAGCACCCGCAGGTGAAACGCGGTCATGCCGTCACCCTCTTTGCCTTTTCCACCGCCTCGTCGATGGTGCCGACGAACAGGAAGGCGGATTCGGGCAGATCGTCATGCTTGCCCTCGACGATCTCCTTAAAGCCGCGGATCGTCTCCGACAGCGGCACATAGGTGCCGGGGATGCCGGTGAATTTCTCCGATACGGTAAACGGCTGCGAGAGGAAGCGCTGGATGCGGCGCGCCCGCCGCACGAGCAGCTTGTCCTCGTCGGACAGCTCGTCCATGCCCATGATGGCGATAATGTCCATCAGCTCGGCATAGCGCTGCAAAATGCGCTGCACCTCGCGCGCCACGGCGTAATGCTCCTCGCCGACCAGATCGGGCGAGAGCATCCGGCTCGTCGATTCGAGCGGATCGACGGCGGGATAGATGCCGAGCGAGGAGATCTGGCGGGACAGCACGGTAGTCGCGTCAAGATGGGCAAACGTCGTGGCGGGCGCGGGGTCGGTCAGGTCGTCCGCCGGCACATAGACCGCCTGGATCGACGTGATCGAGCCTTTTTTCGTGGAGGTGATGCGCTCCTGCAGCGCGCCCATCTCATTGGCCAGCGTCGGCTGGTAGCCGACGGCGGAGGGCATACGCCCGAGCAGCGCGGATACCTCGCTGCCCGCCTGAGTGAAGCGGAAAATATTGTCGATAAAGAGCAGCACGTCCTGCTCCTCGCTGTCGCGGAAATATTCCGCCATGGTCAGTCCCGAGAGCGCCACCCGCATACGCGCGCCGGGCGGCTCGTTCATCTGGCCGTAGACCAGCGCCGTGTGGGACAGCACGCCCGATTCCTTCATCTCGTTATACAGGTCGTTGCCCTCGCGCGTGCGCTCACCGACGCCGGTGAACACCGACAGACCGCCCTGCTCCTTCGCGATATGGTGGATCAGCTCCATGATCAGCACGGTTTTGCCGACGCCCGCGCCGCCGAACAGGCCGATCTTGCCGCCCTTGGCATAGGGGCAGATCAGGTCGATGACCTTGATGCCGGTCTCGAGAATCTCGGTCGAGGTCGCCAGCTCGTCAAAGGCGGGCGCGGGACGGTGAATTTCCCAACGCTCCGCCGTCTGCGGCGCCGGGGCGTTGTCCACCGTCTCGCCGAGCACGTTGAATATCCGTCCGAGCGTCTCCCGCCCGACCGGCACGCGGATCGGGCTGCCGGTATCCGTGACCTCGGTCTGCCGCGAAAGCCCGTCGGTGGACGCCATTGCAATACAGCGCGCGGTGTTGTCGCCGACATGCTGGGCGACCTCAACGGTCAGTGTGCGGTCGCCGATCGGGATACGCAGCGCGTTGCCGATGGGCGGCAGCTCGCCGTGGGCAAACTGCACATCGACGACCGGCCCCATGACCTGCCGTACGGTTCCTTTATGCCCTGTTTCCATAGTCGAATCCACGACTCCTTTCATGCGTCGCTTCCGGCGACGATCTCGGTGATCTCCTGGGTGATCGCGCTCTGCCGCGCCTGGTTATAGGCGAGCGTCAGGCGGTCGATCATGGCGACGGCGTTCTTGTCGGCGCTGTCCATGGCGGTGCGCCGCGCCGCTACCTCGGAGGCAAAGCTCTCCCGCACGGCAGCCATCAGCATACCGGCGACATATTCGCGCACGGCGGTCTCCCAGATGGCAGTCTCGCTCGGCTCAAACAAGACCGCGTGCGTCTCCGCCTTTTCGGGTCTTTGCAGCGGCAGGATCGTGCGCAGCCGCGCCTGCTGGGTCAGCAGGGAGACATAGTGCGTGTCGATGATCGCCAGACGGTCGAACCGCCCCGCCGCAAAATCCGCGCAGAGCGTTTTCGCGAGCCGGTTGGCGTCCTCGCTTGCAAAATGCTCGGAGGACACAAACGGCGCGCCGAAGCGGTCACAGGCGCGGCGGCCGATCGGGATCACCTCGGCGTCGGGCAGCGTGGCGGCAAGGCGGAACACGTTGGCGTTATAGCCGCCCGCCAGCCCGCGGTCGCCCGCGATAACGATCAGCCGCGTGCGGTCGCCCGTCGCAGCGGCATAGCGGCTGCGGGCGCACTCCGGCGCCGAAAGCAGCGCGGTCATGACCTCCTGCACGGCGTCGGCATAGGCGACGGCGGCGCGCATGTTCTGATCGGCGCGGCGGATCTTTGAGGAGGCGACCAGCCCCATGGCAGAGGTCAGGTGGCGGGTGGAATTTACACTTTTGATGCGGGTGCGCAGCGCCCGTGTATCGGCTCCCATCCGCTCACTCCATTTCCTTCAGCGCGGCTTCGAGCGCCGCAACGTCGCTGTCGTCAAAGAAGCCCGCCTCCAGCCGGTCGAGCAGCGCGCGGTGCGAGGTCTCCAGTGACGCATACAGCCGTTTTTCATACTCCTCCACCCGCTCGACCGGCACGGCGTTGAGATAGCCGTGGACGACGGCGTAGAGAATGGCGATCTGGCATCCGGCGGAAACAGGGGAGTGCCGCTTTTGCTTGAGCACCTCGACGATGCGCTCACCGAGGGCGAGCTGCGCCTTGGTCTCGGCGTCGAGGTCGCTGCCGAACTGCGCGAAGGCGCGCAGCTCGCGGTACTGGGAATAGAGCAGCTTTAACTCACCGGACACCTTTTTCATGCCCTTCAGCTGTGCCGCGCCGCCGACGCGGCTGACCGAGATGCCGGGGTTGATGGCGGGCATGATACCCGCGTGGAACAGCTCGGTCTCCAAAAAGATCTGCCCGTCGGTGATGGAGATCACGTTCGTGGGAATATAGGCGGAGACGTCGCCCGCCTGCGTTTCGATCAACGGCAGAGCCGTGATGGAGCCGCCGCCGTATTCCGGCGCGACGCACGCTGCCCGCTCGAGCAGACGGGAGTGGAGGTAGAACACGTCGCCGGGATAGGCCTCACGGCCGGGCGGACGGCGGATCAGCAGCGAGAGCGTGCGGTAGGCGACGGCGTGCTTGGACAGGTCGTCATAGACGATCAGCACGTCCTTGCCCTGCTCGCGGAAATACTCCGCCATGGCGCAGCCCGCATACGGGGCGATATATTGCAGCGGTGCGCTCTCCGCCGCTGTGGCGGAGACGATGATCGTATAGCTCATGGCGCCCGCGCGGGAAAGCTCGTTGGCGATCTGCACGACCGAAGCGCTCTTTTGCCCGATGGCGACGTAGATGCACAGCACGCCGCTGTTTTTCTGGTTGAGAATGGTGTCGATCGCGATCTCGGTCTTGCCGGTCTGGCGGTCGCCGATGATCAGCTCACGCTGTCCGCGCCCGATCGGGATCATGCCGTCGATGGCCTTGATGCCGGTCTGGAGCGGGACGGATACGCTCTTGCGCTCGATAATACCGGGCGCTTCCGCCTCAACAGGGCGGTATTCGGTACATTCGGCGGGGCCTTTGCCGTCGATGGGCACGCCGAGCGCGTTGACCACGCGCCCGAGCAGCGCTTCGCCGACCGGCACGGACAACACCCGGCCGGTGCGCCGCACCTCGGTGCCCTCGCGGATCTCATTGCGGTCGGAGAGCAGCGCGACGGAGACGGTCTCATCCTCGAGGTTCTGCGCCATGCCTACGCTGCCGTCCGCAAATTCCAACAGCTCGCCGGACATGCAGTTTTGCAGCCCGTAGACGCGGGCAATGCCGTCGCCGACCAGCACGACGGTGCCGGTCTCGGTCATCTGCGTATGGGTGCGGTAGGTGCGCAGCTGTTCGCGGATGACGCTGCCGATCTCTTCGGGATCCAACCTCATGCTTCGATCACTTCCTTCATTTCTTTCAGCCGCTGTTTCAGGCTGCCGTCGATCAGCGTGTCGCCCATCCGCACGACAAGCCCGCCCAAAAGCGCGGGGTCAACGGTGTAGGCGGCGGTGACGGTGCAGCCGCTCTTTTTCTGCAGCTTTTCCAAAAGCACGGTCTTTTCCGCTTCGGTGAGCGGGACGGCGCTGACGATATCGGCGCGGACGGTGCGGCTGCGCAGCCGGTAGAGCGAATCGTATTCCGCCGCGCACTCCTGCAGGCGATCGATATGCCCTGCGCGGCAGAGCAGGCAGACAAAGGACAGCACCGTTTCCGGCACGGCGGCGCCGAAGGCGCGCACGAGCAGCGCCTCGCGCTCCTGCCGCGACAGGCGGGGAGAGGAGAGCAGCACCGTGTAGTCCGGTTCGTCGGCAAAGCAGCGCGCGACCAGCGCAAGCGCTTCGCCGACGGCCTGCTCAGACTGCGTCTCCGTCGCCAGAGAAAACAGCGCCTCGGCATATTCCTTAGCGATCTGCGTCATGCGCGTCCCCCATTTCGTCGAGGACAGAGGCGATCAGCGCGTGCTGCTCCTCGTCGGTGGCTTCCCGCCGGAGCAGCGTCTCCGTCCACTGCGCCGAGGCAGCGGCGATCTCCTGTCTGAGTTCTGCCTGCGCGCGGCGGTATTCGCGGTCGGCGTCCGCCTTGGCGTCGCGGATAATGCCGTCCGCCCGCTCCTGCGCATCGCGGACGATCTCGCCGCGCCGCCGCTCGGCATCCGCCGAAGCGGTCTGCAAAATGCCGTCCGCCTCCGCCTTTGCGCCCGCGAGCTTGTCCTCCCAGGCGGCTTTGGCGGTGTCGGCGTCGTGCTGTGCCCGCGCCGCCTCGTCATACTGCGCGTCAAGCGCCGCCTTGCGCTGCGCCATGGCACGGGTGACGGGGGCGTACAGGAAGCGCTTTAAGATGAAGAACAGGATGACCAGATTGCACAGCGAGATCAGGATCTGCCAGATGTTAACGGATATGACATCCAGATTTTGCATGATCTCCGTCTCCTTTTAGCCGATCGTCCTCATCAGCAGATCCACCAGACGGCCGGGGGCGACAAAGATCAGCAGGATCGCGATAACGAGCGCGTAAAGACCGGTGGTCTCTGCCACGGCGCAGCCCATCAGCATGGTGGTCGTGACCTGGGATTTGCATTCCGGCTGGCGGCCGATGGCTTCGCACGCCTTGGCGACGGCGTTGCCTTCGCCGATGCCGGGGCCGATGCCGGCGATCATTGCCACGCCGGCGCCGAGCGCACAGCAGCCTAAGATGATTCCGATAGCGAGTTCTGTCATGGGAAATACCTCCGTTTTTTATTACGATTTATGGGTCGCAGGATGCTTTTTGGCCTGCCGTGCGGCATATTGCTCGGCGGGGAAGCCGCCGGCGACATACAGCATGGTCAGCATGGCGAAGATGAACGCCTGCAAAAGGCCGCTGAACACGTCAAAATAGACGGACAAAAGGGCGGGAAGCCCGATTTGCAGAAAGGGAATGTCGCCGAGCAGTCCCGGCAGCCAGCCGAGCAGCAGCTTGGACAGCCCGGACAGCCCCGCCGCCACCAGCACCGAGATGACCGAGCCGGACAGCACGTTGCCGTAGTGACGGAACGCCATGGAGACCGGCGTTGCGACCTCGCTGATGACATTCAGCGGGAGCAGGAACGGGACAGGCTCGGCAAAGCTCTTGAGATAGGTGAGCGGACCGGCCTTGCACTTATAATAGGTAATGAGAACAAACACCAGTATCGCCCAGCCCGCGACCACGTTTAGATCTGAGGTCGGCGGATACAGCCCGAACAGCGACAGCAGGCTCGAGCAGGCGGAAAGCGCCATGATCGCGGCGACAAACGGGGCAAAGCCCGCGAAATAGTCGCCCATATTCTCCTGCACGAGCCGCTGCGTTTTTTCGACAATCCATTCGCAGAGCAGCTGCCGTTTGCTTTTTCCGTCGGCGCTGATGCCGTGGGTCAGAAACAGGCACAAAAACAGCACGGACAGCAAAACGAGCAGCGAATTGACCTGCGACTCGGTGATCGGCAGCTCGCCGAACGGCGGGAGCGTCACGGTCACATAGATCTGTGCGCCGGCGATGACGATGCCCTCAGCGGCGGGCGCGGTGCAGACCTTCAGCACGATGCCCGCCACAAGCGGCAGCACCGAAAGACAGAGCAGCAGGATATCCACGGCGCGGAAACGACGTGAGCCGGTCATTCACTCACCCCCCTGCGGCGGCGATCCGTCCGGCTTTTTTCGGTCAAAAAGCGGGCGGAACGCAATGGCGATGCGCGGAAAGATCAGCGGGACAAGCGCGGTAATGGTGTTAAAGCAGGAGAGCGTCACACCGAGCACCGCCGCCGCAAACAGCGCGACGGAGCGCAGTCCCCACGAGGCGCGCATGGCGGTGCGCGCGTCCTTTTCGTCCTTTTCGAGATTGGCCTGCAGCGTCAGCCCCATGAAGAAAAAGTTGAGCACGGCTGCCGCGCCGCCGAGGAGATTGCCGAACAGCACCGGCAGCGTCCACTGTCCGATGCAGAGAAACACCGCCTGCATCAGCGCGGAGAGCAGCACCACGGCGCAGAGAATGTACCGCGTTTCCCGCAGTACAGTCCGGTCTGCCTTAAACAAAAGACATCCTCCACCTTTCGTCCGGGCATGCCCTTGCCCGAGTCTGTATGTAGTATACCATATTTTTCAGCAAATCGGCAATGGGCAATCCAACAAATTTTGCCCAAAAATGCGGGCAGAGCAAAGCGCCGGTCCGACCGGACCGGCGCTTTGTCGATATCTTGTTTATGTCAGATGTATATCAGAGATCATTATAGGGGTCGTATGGGTCATACAGATGGCAGTCCGACCCCATCGTGTAGCGGTCGACATCCAGACTGTAGATGTCCTCGTCGCCGTAGAAGCTGGAAACCGAGCTGTCGCCGTTTTCCGCCATGCGCTGCAGCCAGAGGTAATCGGCATCGCAGTCCCGTCCCCATTCGACCCACAGACGGGCGGCATCGCGAAACAGGGCGGTCTCGCCGTCCGTTTTCCACACATAGCAGGCGATGTTCACCGCCGCCACGACGGTGCGCCCGGCGTTTTTGACGCTGCCGGGGATCGTGTGCGCGAGAAACTGCAGCGCGCCCGAGAGGAAATCGTTGAAATATTCCGTGCTGTCGTCGGTGATAAACGGCTCGTCGCCGCGGAACGTCACGCCGAGGATCTCGCCGATGCGCCCGGCGCTCTCCGGGGTGCGGTCGTCCAAAAACAGCTCCTCCGCCTCATCCAGATACTGCCCGAGGAACAGACACGCCTCCTCGATATTGCGGTCGCCGATCTCGGAGAGCTGCGCGAATTTCCGCGGGTGCAGATAGATGTCGATCAGCTCCTCGACCGCTGCTCTGCGGGCGGCGTCCCGCTTTTGCGCCTCCCGGTGCTCGCCCGGGCGGACGCTCTGCCAGTCCGGTATGCGGGAGGGATCCGCTGTCCCCCTCACCATCGGGCCGGAGGGCGCGTCGTCGTCCTCGTCCGCGTCCTCACCGTCGTAGGGGAGGTTCTGTGAGATCGCCTTATCGTCCTGGTAGATGTCGATAAAGCGCCTGCTCTTCGTGCCGTCCGCGTAGAGGGTGTACCACACGAACCGCCCTTGCCGCCGGTTGTTTTCCCACTCGCCCTCACAGACCCTGACTGTCTGATCGAGCGTGCGGTCGCCCTCGATGCAGATGCCGTGGCCGTGCTTGAGGCTGTCGCGCCATTCACCGGCATAGGAATACTTCACAAAGCGCTCGTTTCCCGGCTGACGGGTGCCGAAAGCGGTGAAAATGCCGTAGCCGCACCGCTTGCCGTCCACCCAGTCGCCCTCATAGGTGTCGCCGTCCGCCCAGCGGTAGGTGCCCTTGCCGTGACGGACGTCGTTTTTCCACTGTCCCTCGTAGACGTCGCCGTTTTTGCCCACCTGTTTGCCCGAGCCGTTGAACTTGCCGTCCGCAAGCTCCCCCTCATACCAAGAGCCGTCGGCATAGGTGTAGTGCCCCGTGCCGTGCATCTTGTCGTTGTGCCAGCCGCCCTCATAGACCGCGCCGGAGGCAAACACCCGTTTGCCCTGCCCCTCGAAGTTGCCGTCCGCCAGCTCCCCTTCATAATAGGAGCCGTCGGCAAAGGTGTAGCGCCCCGTGCCGTGCATTTTATCGTTGTGCCAGCCGCCCTCGTAGACCGCGCCGGAGGCAAACACCCGTTTGCCCTCTCCCTCAAACTTGTCGTTGGCGAATTCGCCCTCATAAAAAGAGCCGTCGGCATAGGTGTAGCGTCCCATGCCGTGCATTTTGTCATTGACCCAGTCGCCCTCATAACTCCAGCCCTTGGAGGACACATACCTGCCGTGACCGTGCTGCTTGTGGTTCTTCCACTCGCCCTCATAGAACGCGCCGGAGGCAAATGTGTATTTTCCCTGCCCGTTCCGCTTGCCGTTTTGTATATACCCCTCATAGGTATCGCCGTTGTTCAGCTTTTGGCGCGTGAATTCCGCCTTGCTGTCGGAAACGCTCATAGCTCCTGCCTCCTGTCCGGTCTGTGTGGGTGCCCGGTCAAACGGGCGTTGTCTTTATATAGGAAAAGGCAAATGCCGGTTGACAAAATACAGTATAACCATTATAACAGACTGCGGCGGCAATGGCAAGCAAAAAAGGAAAAGGGCAGTCCGATTTTTTCGGACCGCCCTGCCGTCGGCAAAACCGTTTATTTTTCCAGCGTCTCCTGCTTGACGGAGCCCTTGACCGCGCTGTAGATCATGGCAAAGCAGCGCTCGCCGCATTCCTGATTGCTGCCCTGCGGATTCAGGATCTGCCTTTCCGCCTGGATCAGGATCGTGTCCAGAATATAGTGCAGCAGCATGCGCACATCCACGGATTCGGGGAAAGCGGGCCGCATCTTCTCGACCAGCCCGGCGTACCGCTCTATATGGTCGGCATAGGAATACTGCTGGAACGAATAGGAATAATAATACCGCACATAGAAGATCAGCTCCTGCGGCCGCGCCATCAGATATTCCCAGCACTTGGTGAACACCAGTCGGCAGCGCATCTCATAGTCGATGCTGTTGAAGCGCAGCAGCATGAAATCGTTCAGGATGCCGTTCAACAGCCCCTGATCCTCGCGGGCAAATGTCTTCGCGATCAGATCCTCTTTGTTATCAAAATACCGATACACGTAGGCTACGTTGATATCGGAAACCCGGCAAATGTCCTTGACGGACGTATTTTCCAGCCCGTCCTCCGCAATGACACGGATAGCCGCCTGCATCAGGCCCGCCCGTTTGCGATCTGCCACTTCTGACATGATTTTTACATCTCCTTTGTCGCCGCCGTCGGAGGCGCCGCGTCTGCGGCAGCTTCCCTGCTTCGGATTACAACGCAGTATAGCATATCGTGAGAGAAAATGCAAGCCAATCGGGCATTTTTGGCTTTATTTAACGGTTTTGTAACAAATTCGTGTGTTGTTTGCTTGTTAAATGATTGACAAACGCAGAAAGAGGGTGTATACTGTTAAATGAACACGTTCATAAAGAGCTTTGACCGACCGAAGAGAGGAGGAGGCTATGCCGAAGATCATCAAAAACGCGCGGGCGGAGCTGCTTGCCGAGGCGCGCCGGCAGATCGCTGGGCGCGGCTATGCCGCCACGACGGTGCGCTCCGTCGCCGCCGCCTGCGGCGTCGCCGTCGGTACCGTTTACAACTACTTTCCCTCCAAGGAGATGCTGATCGCCACCTTTGTCGCCGAGGACTGGGCGGCCTGCACGGCGGCGCTCGGCGAACAGCCGCCGGGAACGGCGGAGGACGGGCTGCGGCGGGTGTATACGCTGTTGTGCGACTTTGCGGCGGCGCACCGCGCGCTCTTTACCGATGCGGACGCCGCCAAGGCGTTTTCCGCCATTTTTGCCGTGCGGCATAAGCAGCTGCGCGGACAGATCGCGGCGTTTTTGCTGCCGCTCTGCGAAAAAGCGGACGACAGCGCCTTTCGCGCCGACTTCCTTGCCGAGGCGCTGCTGACCTGGACCACGGCGGGGGTGCCGTTTGAGCGGCTCTGTCCCGTTTTGCTGCCCCTGGTCGACCAATAAAAAATTTTTATAAAGGAGACGTTCCCATGAGTAGCTTTGAAGACCTGCGCATTGTTGACAACTTCTATCAGACCTCCCTGTTCTTTCCGATGCCGACCGTGATCATCGGTACATTGTGCGAGGACGGGACGACGACCCTCGGCCCCTATTCGCTGGTGCAGCCCTATTATGTGGCGGGCAAGGACTATTACGCCATGCTGCTCTGCTGCCGCAATTCCTCGAACACCGCGCAGAACATCCTGCGCAACGGCAAATGCTCGCTGAACTTCATCGACGATTCGCCGAGATCCTTCAAGGAAGCCGTCAAGCTGTCCTGGCCGGGCGACAAGCCCGCCGACAAGATGCCGAAGTGCCATTTCCGGCTGGAAAAGAGCATTCTCGAGGAGCAGACCGGCGAGAAGCGCCCGATGGTGCTGACCGATGCGATCGAGGCCATCGAGTGCACCTGGATGCGCGAGTTAGACGGCGCGGACAAAGATGCCGCCGGTGAACTGAACGGCTATGAGCCGCCCTATCACGATTTCAACGGCATCACCAGCAAATTCGGCGCGCACTTCATCCTCCGCGTGGATAAGATCCTGATGAAAAAGCAGTACAGCGACGCCATCATCAACGGCGTGCGCGCCAAGGACTTCCCGCCGCTGCCCGTGGACTACGGCTACCGCGATTCCAAAAACTTCTGGTTCCACAGAAAATCGCGCATGAAAGCCGAGCTTTTACAGGTGCGCAAGGCGACGCTGGCATCCGTGCGCTATGCCGCCGACCGTGCGGACGACAAGGTGAAATTCACCGACGACGCGCTCGAGACCATTCTCGGCGTGCCGCGCGTATTTCTGTCGGTCGTGCTGAAGGGCTGTGTGCAGTGGGCAAAGGAGAACAATGTCGAGCTGATCACGGCGGAGCATATGAAGATCATCAACGATAAACGGGCGAAAGAGAAAAACAGCAAATAAAAAAGGAGGAACCGTTATGAAAGTCGTTTTAGCCGGTGCGTTCGGCAACCTGGGCGCCGAGATCCTGAAATGCCTTGTGCGGGAGGGGCACGAGGTCGTCGCCGCCGACCTGCGGGAGACCGCCGTCGCGGGGACGGAGGGGAAATACACCTTTGTGTCCATTGACGCGACCGATCCCGCGACGCTTAGCGGCCTGTGCGACGGCGCGGACGCGGTCATCACCACGATGGGGCTGACCGGCGCCTCCACCCGCTTTACGTCCTATGACATTGACTACAAGGGCAATCTGAATCTGCTCGAGGAGGCGAAGCGCGCGGGCGTGAAGCGCTTCCACTACATCTCCGTCATCTCCTGTGACGAAAAGGGCGCGGAAAAGGTGCCGATGCTCCATGCGAAGTACCTGTTTGAGCAGGAGCTGAAAAAACAGCCGATGGACTATGTGATCTACCGTCCGACCGGCTATTTCTACGACATCGCCAAGGTGTTCAGGCCCTATGTGGACAAGGGCGAGATGCAGCTGCTCAAGGGCTACGGCGGCGTGCGCGCCAACGTGGTGGACTGCCCCGACTTCGCGGCGTTCATCGTCGCGCACCTCGAGGACAAAAACGCGGTCTACAACGTCGGCGGCAAGGAGACCTACTCCTATGAGCAGATGGCGAAGCTGTGCTTTGACGCCGCGGGCAAGCCGCTGAAGATCAAGTGGGCGCCGATCTGGCTGTTTAGCATCCTCGCCAATCTGCCGAAGATCAAAAAGGCGGGCAAGCACGACATCATCCTGTTTTCGAAGTGGACGCTCAGCCACGATCTGGTCGGCGACACAAAGACGGGGGAGAGCAGCTTTGCTGCCTACATAAAGGACTATTTCGGAAAGGGGAGCAACTGACATGCCGTGGAATCTTCTGGGGATCCTGCTCGCCGTCTGCGCCGTGCTGTGCGCCGTCGGCTTCTACAAATTCGTCTACTTCCTCTCCATCGGCTACGGCTTTGCGGTGGCGGGCGGCGGCATAGCCGTGCTGGTTATGTATCTGCTCGCCCCGACGCCGACGCCGCTGTTCCTCGTGCTGCTGCAGGCGGTGCTGTTTGTGCTCTACGGCGTGCGGCTCTCCGGCTTTCTGCTGGCGCGTGAGTGGAAAAACGCCTCGTTCCGCAAGACGGAGGTCGCCAAGGCGACGCTTGCGAAAAATGCCGAGAAGAAAATGCCGGTGTTCGTGCTCGTGACCATCTGGGTCAGCGTTGCAGTGCTGTATACGGCGCAGGTCAGCCCGATGCTGTTCCGCATCACCAACGCCTCGACCGATATTGTGTGGCCGCTTGTCGGCATTGTCATCTCCCTGTTTGGCATCGGACTGGAATCGCTTGCCGACCGGCAGAAGTCCGCGCAGAAAAAGGTGCGGCCGGATATGGTCGCGACGGCGGGGCTTTACCGCATCGTCCGCTGCCCGAACTACCTCGGCGAAATCATTTTCTGGACGGGCGTGTTTGTCAGCGGCATCACGACCTATGCGACGGCGGGGCAGTGGATCACGGCGATCCTCGCCTATGCCGCGATCGTCTACATCATGTTCAACGGTGCGCAGCGCTTGGAAAAACGGCAGATGGCGCGCTACGGCGACAACGCCGAATATGCCGCCTATGCCGGCAGCACCCCGATCCTGCTCCCGCTCGTGCCGCTCTATCACCTGAATAAAAAACCGTAAACGGAGGACTGCCCCGATGAAGGACTTTTCTTTGGCTATGGCGCTGGCGGATTTTTTGCCGGTGCTGCTGTTTGCCGCGGCGGGCACGCTGCTGATGCGTGACCTGTACGCGAAGATGAGCAAGGGCGCGTTTGCGCTGTTTGCCGCCGGTGTCATCGACATCATCTGCGCCGGTGGGCTGAAGGCGGTGTATAAGCTGCTGTATGCGGCGGGGATCTGTGATTTTGCGCCGCTCAGCCAGATGTTTTTCCCCGTGCAGTCCATCGGCTTCCTGCTCGCCGGTCTCGGCGCTGTCGCGATGCTCTGCCACCGGCAGGGCGAAACGACTGCGGCGGCTGCCGCCGCGCCGACGGCGTTTAGCGGCACGTTTCTGTTCGTGGCGCTGATGGTGACGGGACTCGGGATGCTCGACGCCGTGCTGTGCGTGCTTGCCGTCAGGCTCAAAAAACCGGTGCTCATCCTGCTGTTTGCGCTCTCCTTTGTCTGCTCGCTCGGCATGGGCTATCTCTCCTCAAAGGACTTTGCCGAGGCGGTGATGAACTGGATCGCCGAGGGCGTAAACACCGTCGGACAGGGCGCGCTGCTGCTCGGCACGGTGCTGCTGCGCCGAAACGGGCTTGCCGCGCTTCACCTGAAAACGGAGGCGGGCGCATGAACGACGCGCTGCTTGCCGCGCTTTCCCGCCGGTTTCCGCTGAGCGAAAAGCCGGTTGGCGATTTTGCCGTCCTTTCCGCCAGCGGCATGCGCTTTGCGGTCGCCGCCTATGAGGCGGCAGGGCTGGGGCATGTCTCCGCCATGCGTGCCGCCGGATTTTTCGGCGCCATGAAGATGGAGACGCTGATTGTTGTGCCGCAGCAGCGGGATCTGCCGCTGTATTCCTTCGACCGCATTGCGGCGATGGGCAGCTATACGCTGATTGCCGAGCTGTATGATACGGAGCTGACGGCGGTCGACCTGTCCGCGCTCGACGCCGCGGCAGCACGCTTTCCGGCGCTTGCCGACCGCGACCCCGGGGTGCACTGGTATGATGAAGTGACCCCAAAAAGTTAGACAAAGGATTTAGCGAAAATAGTTCAAGCCACCGAAAGGGCTTGCTGTCTGTGAATCGCAGGCGGTAAGCCCTTAAGTTTTGCCTTGATCCTTCGATTGTTGTAATAATCCAGATATTCGATCAGTTCCTGCTTGAAGTGTTCCATCGATCTGAACTCTTGCAGATACAGCAGCTCACTTTTGAGCAATCCAAAGAAGTTTTCCATCACAGCATTGTCCAGACAATTTCCTTTGCGGCTCATGCTCTGCCGGATGCCTTTTTCATGAAGCATTCGCTGATACTGTTTGTGCTGGTACTGCCAGCCTTGATCAGAGTGAAGAATAAGGTTTGTTCCATCCGGAATCTTTTCAAACGCCTTGTCCAGCATGGTGGTTACCAGCGTTTTTTGCGCCGGCGTCGCTCGTCTTTCAAAACCAAGGCTTGCAAATTTTTTAGGTAGTCATTCTCCGCACGCAGCCGCTGAACCTCTGCCAACAGATCCTCTTCTACTTCTTTTGGCAACTGCTTTGACGGATGACCCTTGCTGCTGCGACCGCGCCGATTGATGGCAAACCCCTCCGGACCCTCTGTCAGGTAGATTCGCTCCCATGCGGCAACGCGTTTATGATCATTGATCTCGAACTGTCTTGCCGTTTCACGGTAGCTCAGCTTTTCCTTTTGCATGGTTTCCACGACCAGTTTCTTGAATTCCGCCGTGTATCGTTTGTTTGGTACTCCCTTTGGCATAAATAATCACCCCATTTGTTAGACATTATACCACATCGTCTAACAAATGGGGTGCGGTTCAGTATACAGCCTGCGGGGCGTTTATCGTTCGGTTATTCCTCTTCGGCGGTGTCGGTCACGTCCAGAAAACGGTGGCGGCAGACCCGCTCGCCTGGCGGCGGCGGGGTGCGCCAGTCGCCGTAAAGCGCCGTCAGATAGCCGTCGGGGTCAGACGGCACCGGCAGCGTCATCCCCTCAAAGGGCAGCATGACCGGCTCGCCGTAAAAGGCGGCGGGCATGGTCTCGCGCCGCCCCCAAAGGCTGTAGAGGTTGGCGATCCGCGCGGTCTCGTCCGCATTATAGCGGGTGATCTGCGCCTTGGCTTTTTCCTGCACCAAGCGGCGCAGCCGTCCGCGGCACAGCGTCAGAAACACCGCACCCGCCGCGCGGGCAAGCGGACCGCGGTTGTGCGGCGGGCGTCCGAGCACACATTGGTGATACACCTTTGCCCAGCGCCACTGCCTTGCCTCTGCCCGCGGGTCGTCGGGGGTGTTGTCCAGCGCAAACACGTCGATGGTCGGCCATTCGGTCAGCGGCAGCCCGTCCTTCACCGCCCGCAGATGCCCGGTCGGCGCGTCGGGGACGAGGTGCCGCTCCGTCGGCTCATATACGCAGCCGGGGATCGCGGCAAGCGCCGCCTCGGCGGCGGCAAGTTCCCTCCGCCGCAGGGCGATGTCCATGTCGTCGTCCCACGGGATAAACCCCTGGTGGCGCATGGCGCCGAGCACGCTGCCCGCCGCCAGATAATAGGGGACGCCAGCGGCGGTCAATGCCTGATCCGCTTTTTCCATCAGCGCGGCGGTCTCCTGCTGAAGCTGTCTGAGTCGCTCATCCATGCGCGTGAATCTCCCTTCCTGTTGCGCCGTACAGTATACCACATCCGCGGGCGGGATGCAAATTTTCTTTTTGCGGGGCCAAATTGTAATCTTTTTCGGAAATCGGGTTGACAATCTGACGAAATCGCGCTACACTGTAACACGGAAAGCCTGCCGGTCGGGTCCGGCGGCTGTTTGGGGAAAGGAAGACTGCCATGACGACAAAGGACAGGATCCTGGCGCGGCTGATCGCCGCCGAGGGGACGTTTGTATCCGGCGAGGGACTTGCCAAGGAGTTCGGCGTGTCGCGCAACAGCGTCTGCAAGAATGTGCAGAAGCTGCGCGAGGAGGGCTGCAGCATCGAGGCGGTCTCCAACCGGGGCTACCGGCTGGTCGCGCTGACGGATCAGCTCCGCGAGGCGGAGATCCGCGGGGCGCTGCGCACGTCGGTGCTGGGGCGGGATCTGGTGCTGTGCACCGAGGTGCCCTCCACGAATCAGCTGGCGCGGTCGCTGGCGGAGCAGGGCGCTCCGGCGGGCACGGTCGTCGCCGCCGACATGCAGACGGCGGGGCGCGGACGGCGCGGACGTCCGTTTGATTCGCCGTCCGGCGCGGGACTGTATATGAGCATCATTCTGCGGCCGGAAAACTGGCGCGGCGATATCGGACTGATCACCTCCTGCACTGCCGTTGCGGTGGCGCATGCCATTGAGCGGCTGTATCCCGTTCATGTGGGGATCAAATGGGTCAACGATCTGTATATCGACAACCATAAGGTGTGCGGGATCCTCACCGAGGCGGATACGGCGCTGGAGACCGGCGAGGTGCGCAGCGTGATCCTCGGCATCGGCATCAATACGGCGCGCCGGTCGTTCCCGCCCGAGCTTCGCTCTGTGGCGACGTCGCTTGAGGAGGCATCGGGGCTGCGGATATCCCGCGGACAGCTGATGGCGGAGGTGTTAAACGAGCTGGAGTCGGCGCTGCTGCTGATGGAGACCGGCGCGTTTTTAGAGGAGAGCCGCCGCCGCTCGGTGCTGCTCGGCCGCGTGGTCACGGTGCAGGAAAACGGGGAGGAATACGCGGCGCTCGCGCTGTATATCGACAAAAAAGGACATCTGACCGTGCGGCTTGCGGACGGTCAGTATCACACGCTGCATTCCGGGGAGGTCAGTGTACACCTATGAATCGTTTTGCTTTGCTCCGCCTGACGGAGATCGCCCTCTTGACGGCGCTGCTTTGCCTTTGCGCCCCCTACAGCTTTCCGGTCGGACCGATCCCGGTCACGCTGGCCACCTTTGCCGTCTATCTGATCGGGACGCTGCTGCCGCCGGTCTTTGCGGTGCAGTCGGTCGGCGTATACCTGCTGCTCGGCCTGTGCGGCGTGCCGGTGTTTTCCGGCTTCCGCAGCGGCGCGGGCGTGCTGCTCGGCGCGACGGGCGGCTATCTGATCGCGTATCTGCCTGCGGCGTTTCTGACGGCGTTTCTGCTGCGCCGCCCGCATCCGAAGCTGTGGCAGTATCCGGCTGCCATGCTGGCGTCTACGGCGGTGATCTATGCGATCGGCACGGCGTGGTATATTTTGGCTACAGGTACGGCGTTTTTGCCCGCCTGTCTCGCCTGTGTCGTGCCGTTTCTGCCGGGGGATGCGCTCAAGATTGCGGCGGTCACGGCGATAGCGCCGACGCTTCGCCGCTATCTCGGGCGGGCGATCCCCTCCGTGCGCTGACCGCCCGGCGCGTATATACCCGGGCAAAAAAAGGCTCTTTCTGTTTTTTGGCGGCACTCCGCTTGTCAGATACTGTCTGGCGGGCGGGGTGCTGTGTGTCTGTACGGGAAACCGCATTCACGCGCGCTTTTGGCGGGGCGGAAACAGGAAAATAAGATCGGACAGGTGTCGGCGACCGGGCGGCATGTGTAAACAGATCACAGATTTTCGGGCTGCGGCTATTGAAAAAAACAGGCCGATGCGATATAATAAAGCCATATGGCATTTTGTCCGGGGTCAAAAAACGGCGGATGTCCGCAGGGGCGCAAAAGCGGAGAACGAAACTGCCGGGATACCGGACGCGAAAGCCACTTGAAGATCAGGGAAAACCGAAGGAGAATGAGTATATATGAAACTCGGTATCGTCGGACTGCCGAACGTCGGCAAGTCCACGCTGTTCAATGCGATCACCAACGCGGGCGCACAGAGCGCCAACTATCCGTTCTGCACCATTGATCCCAATGTCGGTGTGGTGGCTGTGCCGGATGCGCGGTTGGACGAGCTGCAAAAAATGTATACCGTGGGGAATAAAGTGCCCCCGATCGTACCGGCAGTTATCGAATTTGTGGACATTGCGGGACTGGTCAAGGGCGCGAGCCAGGGCGAGGGACTGGGCAACAAATTTTTGGCAAACATCCGCGAGGTCGATGCGATCGTGCATGTGGTGCGGTGCTTTGTCAACGATGATATCATTCATGTCGAGGGCAGCATTGACCCGAAACGGGACATTGAGACGATCGACACCGAGCTGATTCTGGCGGATCTGGACATGGTCGACCGGCGGATCGACCGCACGGCAAAGGCGATGAAGGGCGACCGCAGTCTGGCGGGCGAGATGGCGTTTCTGGAGCGGGTGAAGGCGGCGCTGGAGTCCGGCAAGGCGGCGCGCACGGTATCCTGCGACGAGGAGGAAGCCACGATCCTTGCGGGGCTGACGCTGCTGACGGCGAAGCCGATCATTTACGCCGCCAACCTGAGCGAGGCGGATTTTGCCGACGGCGAGCCCGCCGACAACCCCTATTATCAGCAGGTCGTGCAGGTTGCCGAGGCGGAGGGGTCGGAGGTTCTGCCGATCTGTGCGCAGATGGAAGCGGATATTGCGGATATGGATGCCGAGGAAAAGCTGATGTTTTTGTCGGAGCTGGGGCTGTCCCACTCGGGACTCGACCGGCTGATTCAGAAGAGCTATCATCTGCTCGGGCTGATCTCGTTTTTGACGGCGGGCGAAAAAGAAGTGCGCGCCTGGACGATCCGCCGCGGGCTGCGCGCGCCGCAGGCGGCAGGAAAGATCCATTCCGATTTTGAACGCGGCTTTATCCGTGCGCAGGTCATTGCCTATGACGATCTGAAGGCCTGCGGCTCGCTTGCCGCCGCCCGCACAAAGGGACTTGTCCGCACCGAGGGCAAGGATTATATCATGGCGGACGGCGATGTTGTCGAATTCCTCTTCAACGTCTGACTTACTTTTCTTTTTGGAAAAGAAAAGGAGGCAAAAGAAACTTTGCTTGTCTCAACTTACCGCTCTCGGCTCCCCTGTGCAGCCCGACAGGCGTGATCTCCACGCGCGTGGGAAAAGGCAACGCATACTCATTTTTCCTGCCTATTTTTGCGGAAGCGGATTTTTCGTCAGGCGCGGCAAACGACGAGCGAATACTGTCGTATTCGCGAGGAGTTTAACAAAGCATGGCGGGAAAGCCGCCCGCAAAAACCGCGTGGAGATCGCGCCGGTCGGGCTAGGGGGAGCTGTCACGGCTTTTTGCCGTGACTGAGGGGTTGACGGCAGGGGCAAAAACGCTTGCGCAACCCCGTTTGGCGGCACCGGACAACCCCTCCGAGCGGCATACGCCGCCAACCTCCCCTTACACAGGGGAGGCATGGGGTGTGTGACTTTTCAGCCGTGCGCCTGCGGGGCTAGGGGGGGAAAACTGCCAAACTGACTGAGGGGCAGACCGAATCACCCCGGGGGGAAGGAAAGCAGCGACGGCGTCATATACAGGCGGCGCGATCATGTGTGGTCGCGCCGCCTTTCCGCTATCCTGCGGGGAAGCCGCAAAAACGGGGGCGGACAGCGGCATTTTTTGGCATAAAAACCAAACAAGCCTCCGATCATCGGAGGCTTGTTTGGTTAGAGGGGTGTTTGAGGAGGGTAATATGCTTCCGGCTTCACGCATTCACCGGAGCACAGCTATACTATAGCAGAAGATTGTGCGCAAATTGTGAATAATTTGTGAATCTTTAAGATTTCTTTAAGAAAACCGCCTCACACCACGTTATCGGACAGGTGATAGGAGAAACGGCTGACATCGCCGCTTCCCGCGGCAAGGCGGGAGGAGGCAGCCACAGCGCTGGCGGCGCCGATCGCTACGGTCTCCTGCGGATGCTCTGCCAGACGGCAGACCGTGCGCGTCTGCGCCGAGACCCAGTCGGCAAAGCCGTAGAGCAGTGCGCCGCCGCCTGCCAGAATGACCTGATCATCCAGCACGTCCGCCAAAAGCTCGGGCGGTGTGACCTCCATTGCATGCTGCACGGCATTAAAGATTTCGGCCAGCGGCTCCTGCATGGCGATGCAGAGCTCAGAGGAGTGCACGACCTGTGTGCGCGGCAGCCCGGTGACGGCATCCCGTCCGCGCAGGGAATATTCCGGGTCGCCCGGGCGGGGCGTGACGCCGCCCGCCGCAATTTTCGCCCGTTCCGCCGTCTCTTGCCCGATGATGAGGTGGTGCTCGTCCCGCATGTAGCGCACGATCGCCTCGTCAAGCTGAAAGCTGCCGACGCGGCGGGAGAGTGAGGTAACCACGCCGCCGAGTGCCAGCACCGCCACATCGACCGATCCGGCGCCGAAATGGACGCCGATGCTGCCGTGGGCAGCCGATACATCGGCGCCGAAGCCGATGACGGCAGCCACCGCCTTTTCGATCAGCGATACCTGCCGCGCGCCCGCCATGCAGACCGCCTCCAGCACAGACCGCCGCTCGACCTCGGTCATTTCCGACGGCACGCTGACCGTCACCCGCGGCTTGATCAGCTTATAGCGGCAGACCTTGTGCAGCGCATAGCGCAGCAGTTGCTCCGCATGGGCATAATCCGCGATCACGCCGTGGGACAGCGGGCGGATCGCGCGGATGGATTCCGGCGTGCGGCCGAGCATGGCGCGTGCCTCCTGCCCGTAGGCGATCGGGCGGTCGGTCGCCGTCTCCACCGCCATTACCGCCGGCTCGTGAAACAGCACGCCCTTTTTCGGTGCGGCGATCACCAGACTGTCCGTGCCGAGATCAAGTCCCAGATCCATTCCCGCCATGGGGTTCCCTCCTTTTTCCCTGCGCCGCGGATTCCCGGCAGGTCGCCGCCGCAGTCGCAGCCAGCACCTGTACGGCGCCGTATATCTTCAGCATTTTCGCGCATTCCTCCAGTGTCGAGCCGGTCGTGACGACATCATCCACCAGAAGAAAGCGCCGCCGGTCGGGCGAAAAGCCGTCCCCGCAGTCGAACACGCCCAGCAGATTGCCGCTGCGCTCACCGGCGCAAAGCTCCTTTTGCGGGCGGGTCTCATACAGCTTGACCAGTCCGTCCGTGACCGGAATCAAAAGCTGTACCGACAGCTCCTGTGCCAGCCACAGCGCGGGGTTGTAGCCGCGCGCCTTCAGTGCGCCGCGGCTCAGCGGTACCGGAACGATGCCGTCAAAATGCACACCGCCGTATTCCCGCCGGATGTCCGCGGCGAGCCGTTTGGCAAAGAAGCGGGCAGTCTCCGGTTTGCCCTTCCGCTTCAGCCGCAGGATCCCGCCCCGCACGGCACCGTGGTAGCGGTAGGCGCTGACACAGCGATCATACAGCCGCTGCCGCCTTTTGCAGGTGCAGTCGGCAGCTCCCCGCCCGCAAAACGGGCAGGTCGGCGGCGTAATCCGTTCGCGTGCCGCCTCCTCGCGGCAGGCGGGGCAAAGCTCGTCTCCCGCCGGGATGACGGCGCCGCAGAAGACGCACCGCTCCGGAAAGAATATCGCCAAAAGACGATCCCGAAACCGCTGTTTCACGGCGCTTCGCCGCCCTTTTGCGCGAGCAGCGCCCACAGCGCGCTGTAGCGCAGCGTTTTGCGGTCGTTTTGCACCATCGCCTCCACGGTTTTGCGCTCGCCGACCAGAATCAGCAGGGAGCGCGCCCGCGTCACCGCCGTATACAGCAGATTGCGGTAGCAGAGCAGCGGCATGGTGCGAAAAAGCGGAAGAATGACGGCGTCAAACTCGCTGCCCTGGCTCTTGTGCACCGTGACGGCATAGGCCAGCTCCAGATCTGCCGCATCCTCGCGGGTGTAGACCGCCGTGCGGTCGTCATACCGCACGGTCAGCGTGTCCTCCCGCCGGTCTATGGCGATCAGCGTGCCGATATCGCCGTTGAACACGCCCGTGCCGCTCTCGCCGCCCGCACGCGTCCAGACGATGTCGTAGTTGTTGCGGGTGTGCATGACCTTGTCGCCCGCCCGCAGCAGCGTGCCGGTCTCGGTTTTCAGCTCTGCCTTATCCGCCTGCGGCGGGTTGATGGCCTCCTGCAGGCGGCGGTTCAGCTCCGCCGTGCCGACCGGCCCCTTGCGTCCGGGGCAGAGTACCTGGATCCCGTTGTAGACCGTATAGGGATAGCGGGCGGGCAGACGGCGGGCGCAAAGCTCCGTCACGGTGCGCGCTGTCGCCGCTTCGTCGGCACAGGGCAGAAAGAAGAAATCACCGTCGGCGTGATTCGTAAGCTCCGGCAGCTCGCCCCTGACGATGCGGTGGGCATTGGTGACAATGCGGCTCGCCATCGCCTGGCGGAATACCTCGTCGAGCTGCACGACCGGCAGCGCGCCGCTGCGGAGAATATCCCGCAGCACGCAGCCCGCGCCGACCGCCGGCAGCTGATCGGCATCGCCGACGAGGATCAGGCGGCAGCCGGGCTTTACGGCGCGCAGCAGGCTCTCGCAGAGCGGGACGTCCACCATGGATACCTCGTCCACCACCAGCGCGTCCGCCTCCAGCGGATTTTGCTCGTTGCGGGCGAATACCGCCGCGTCGTCCTCGTCCCACTGCACCTCCAAAAGGCGGTGGAGGGTCTTGGCTTCCCGTCCGGTCAGCTCCTCGGCGCGCTTGGCGGCGCGGCCGGTCGGCGCCCCGATGACGACGGTTTTCCCTGCCTTTTCCAAAAGCTCGATGATCGCCTTGAGCGTCGTGGTTTTTCCGGTGCCGGGGCCGCCGGTCAGCACCAGGATCTCCCCCTCGAGCGCCGCGTGGATGGCCTGCCGCTGCCGCGCGGCATAGCGGATGCCGTCCCGCTGTTCAATGGCGTCGATCTGCCTGTCCAGCGACGGCAGCGGCGCCGGGGCGGCCTGTCCCATCTGCCGCAGCCGCTCTGCCGCATAGCTTTCCGCCCGCCAGACGGACGGCAGCGCCAGAAACCGCCGCCCCTCGAGCGTCAGCGCCTGCAGCTGCCCGCTCTCGGCGAGCCGCCCTGCCGCCTGCGTGACGAGCGGCAGCTCCACCCCGAGCATGGATGCCGCCGCGGGGATCAGCTTGTCCTCCGGCAGGCAGGTGTGGCCGTTTTGCAGGTTGTGCCGCAGTACATACTGGATGCCTGCGCCGATGCGGCTTTCCGATTCCCGGTCCCCCTGCATCGCCATGCAGATGGCGTCCGCTCGCTCAAAGCCGATGCGCAGCCCGGGCAGGCACAGCACATACGGGTCCTGACGGACGCGGTCAAGCGTGGAGGCGCCGAACCGCTTCCAGCAGCGCAGCGCCTCGTTCGGCGTCATCCCGTATTCGGAAAAGGCGAGGATCACCTCGCGCAGTCCGAACTGCTCGGCATAGTCCTCGGCGATGCGCCGTGCCTTCCGCAGCGAGATGCCGCGGAGCTCGGCAAGCCGCTCCGGCTCCTGCTCGAGCACCCGCAGCGCGTCGTCGCCGAAGCGGTCGACGATCGCCGCCGCCGTGGAGGGGCCGATGCCTTTTACCGAGCCGGACGACAGATAGCGCAGAATTGCCTCTGCCCCGGCGGGCTGCTCCCGCTCGCACGCCTCCGCCTCAAACTGCGGGCCGAACGACGCGTGTACGCCGAAATGCCCGGAGAGCCGCACGGTGTCGCCGACACAGCAAAGCGGCAGGATACCCACCACCTTGTGCAGCTCCTGTCCGTCGTTTAAGTCGAGGACCGTCCATCCGTTCTGCTCGTTGCGGAACGTGATATGCTCCACCGTGCCGCAAAGACGCTGCTTTTCGCCGGACATACGGTCCTCTCCTTTCTTCAGTCTGTTTTGGATTCCGCCGCCTGTTCACAAGACAATGCCGGCAGGTCCGCCCGCCGGCAGAGCCGCACGCCGGACAGCCGTGTGCAGATCTGTGCCACCGCGTCGCGCGAGGCGGCGTCCAGCCCGTCGTCCAGCACAAACAGCCGCAGCCGTTCGTCCCGCGCCGTGTGCAGGCAGCTGCGGATGCGGTATTCCGCGTCCTCGCATGTGCCGGACAGCGGCAGCAGCAACACCGCCTGCCGCCGCCCGTCGCCGAGCAGCCGTCCGCACAGCTGCCGCACCATGTGGGCGCAGCCGTACAGTGCCAGAAGCAGTACCGCCGCCGTTAAAATGATCTCTCCCATTCACGCCCGCCCCTTTCGTAAACGGGCGGCGCTATCCCGCCGCATCCCGCCCCGCGCCGCCCTCTATCCGCAGTATATGCGCGGGCGGGGCATGCGGTGCGGGGCAAAAGCGGGGGAGCGGGTCAGTTTTCGGGCTTGTCCGTCGGCGTGAGCCGCGCCCGCTCGCCGATACGCGCCGCCAAAAGGCGGAAATCCTGTATGGTCGGGTCAAAAAAGCCCACGCGGTACAGGCTGATGGCAGCCATCCACAGGATCGGCATCAGGATCATGCCCAAAATGCCGGCGAGCTTCATGCCGACATACATGCTCATCAGGCTGAGCAGCGGGTGCAGTCCCGTCTGGTCGCCGACGATCTTCGGCTCCGCCAGCTTGCGGAACAGAAACAGCACAAAGGTCAGCGCCAGCAGGAATACGGTGCAGACCCAATCACCCTGCAAAAACGCCACGATCGCCCAGGGGACGAGGATCACGCTGCTGCCGAAGAAGGGGAAAAAGTCCACGATGCCGACGGCGAGCGCAATGACCAGTGCAAAGCTCTGCCCGTAGATCAGCAGCGCGACAAAGGCGATCAGCGCCACGACGGAGGAGAGGATCACCTGCGCCCGCAGATAGCCGAAGGTGGCGCCGCCCGCCGCCTGACGGATGCAGCGCAGCTGCGGGCGGAAAAAGTCCGGCACCGCGCCGGAGAGCTTCCGGCGGATGGCGGGGTATTCCGCCGCGGTGAAATAGGCGGCGATCACGAAAAACACAAACCCGAGCAGGAAGTTGCCGACGGCGGGGGCGGTGTTCTTCACCGTATCGAGATAGGAGCGGATGTCGTCGATTTCAAAAAAGCTGTTTTTGATCCAGTCGATCGCGTTGCTTGTCCACAGATCCAGCTTGACGCGGATCATCTCGGGCGTCCAATCGGTGTATTTGGCGACAAAGTCCGCCAGCACGCCCTTGGCGTTTTCCAGTGAATCCTGCATGGATTCCCAGTTGCGCACCAGCTCCGCCGCCTGACTGACCAGATAGTATATAAGCGACGCCAGCAGCCCGACGGTCAGCAAAAGCAGCAGCACCACGAGCAGCATGGACAGAAATTTCCGCCGCTTGAGCCGTTCGCCCACCCGCCGCAGCACGGGCGCGAGGATCAGCGCCGTCACGAGATAGGCGATCACAAACGGCATGAACAGATGCAGAAGCGGGCGCAAAAGCGTTAAGCAGAACAGCACGATCATGCCCACCAGAAACAGGCGCAGTGAAATGCGCCAGACCAGCGTGCCGGTCGGCACCGCGTTATTCTGTGAGGTCTTCATGCGCTGTCTCCTCCTGTCCGTCCGCCGAAATGTCGGGCGTTTCTTTTTTTCGCCGGATCAGCAGTCTGCCGACAAAGCCGTATTTCTCCCGGTGGCAGATATAGAGAAAGCCGAACGCGGAGAACACGACGGCGCCGATCATGTTGACAAACAGATCCTTCATCGTGTCGATGATGCCGACGTCGAGATAGCCGCCCTCAATGCGGGCAAGCTCCGTCCCGTCCGCGCCGTAGAGCACCGTGTGACCGACGTCGCGGATGTGGACGACGTTGTTGTTTTTATCGGGGTCCAGCTCGGTCGTGTCCACGCGGGAAACGATGCGGTCCTTCTGCATGTCGGTGTGCAGAAAACGGTCGCTGCCAAACTCAAAAAATTCCCACATGACCCCGACGGTCATGGAAAAGCAGAAGGCGACCAGCGCCACGAAAAGCGGCGTTAAGTGGTTGCGCTGCGAACGGCGGTTGAGCAGATCGACAAGGCTGAACCCGACGCCTGCCGCCCAGAAGCCGGTGATCGTGTGCAGCACGGTGTCCCAGTGCGGGATGTGCTGATAAAAGCTGCCGATCTCGCCGAGGATCTCCGCCGCAAATACAAACAGCAGCACCGTCGCCTCCAGCGGCGTCGGCAGCTCCACCTTGAACGTGGTTTCCACCAGAGCGGGGAGCAGCAGCAAAAACAGGGTCAGCACGCACAAAAGCACGTTGAACCAGTTGCCGTTGATTATCTGCATGACCAGACAGACCAGCACAAGCCCGCGCAGGATCAGATACAGTGTCAGTATGCCCTTCGGCGCGTTGTGATACGCCGTTTTCAGATGGGCGCCGCGTTTGAAGGTCGCCATGAATATACACCCTCCCGCCGCAAAGTTACGGTTTGTCTGTATTGTACCCATTTAGCAAACTTCTGTCAAGTGCGGGCGAAAAAAGTTCACAGAAAACCGCCGCCGACAGGGCGTTTTGCCCGTCTGCGGCGGCGTGTCGGATCATTTTGCGGCGTCATACCGATCGTCATACCGATCGGATGTCTCTGCGGCAGGTATGTTTCCGGGCAGCTCCGCCTGTTGCATGGTTTTGGACGGCAAAAAGCCGAAATGCCGCTGATACAGCTTGGTGAAATAGGAAATGTTCTGAAACCCGCTTTTTTCCGCACACTGGGAGACGGTGTATTTGTTGAGCCGGATCAGATGGCAGGCATAATTGAGCCGCAGATCGTTGATAAAATCGACGATGGTCTTGCCGGTGATCCGGCGGAAGCTGCGGCTGAAATATGACTTGCTGAAGTTGATGGCGGTGCAGATGTCCTCCACCGTGATCTTTTCGTAGAAATGCTGATAGATATAGGCAATAGCCTGCTGCACGGCATGTGTCTGCACGGAAATGTTGATCGGCTGCCCTGCGAGGGCATCCTTGGCGGCGGCGCGGTTCAAATATACCGTCACGGCCAGAAGCTCACCCTGCAGCGCGGTCTTGTACCCCGGCTGCTTGGCATAGAACTCCTGAATGATCCGCTCGAGCGAGGAAATAACGGCGGCATCCTTGGTAATCAGGGTCTCCTCGGGGACGTTCAGTGCGGGTATGAGCGTCCGCAGAAAGTTCGGTTTGACAAGGGCACAGTAATACTGGCAGGAATCGGTGATGTTTTCCAGGGTATGTACGCTGTTGGGGTGGATATAGACTGCATCACCGGGATTGGCGGTAAATACGGACCGGTCGGAGGTGATCCTCAGCTGTCCCTCCAGCATGAGCAGCATTTCGATCTCCTCGTGCCAGTGTGTCTCCAGAAACAGCGTTGCGCCCAGGGAGTCATAATGTACGATGACGGGGAACTGCGGATTTTCATAGCTGACGGATTCATATCCCTTTGTGGTCGATCTGATCATATCCGGCTTCCTTTCTCCGGCCAAAAGCACAATAGTGCTAAAAGGCGGTACGATGGAGCATTGTACATGGGCAAAAAGACTGCTAGAATAATGTTGTTCATAGTATAGCATATGTCGGCGAAAGATGCAATGCAATTTGTGGAAAGGGAGAAAAACACCCCCTTTTTGTGCGATATTATAAAAAGGGAAAAAGGAGGAGCCACCTGAATGCGGAAAACCCATCCGGCGGGAATTTTGTCAGTCCTGCTGCTTTTCAACATGGCTGTCGGCAGCTTGACAGGGTCGTTTACTGTCAAAGCGGAAACCGGATCCGATGCGGCGGTCACCTCCCTGTCCGCGGCGGACGGGGAAGAGGGCGGCTACCGGAGCTATTCTGCCGCGCACGGCGGCGAAACGGTCGCTGCGCGGGATGCCGCCGCCGTTTCGCTGAATAAGGAATTGCAGCCCGGCGGGAGCGTAACGTTCACGGCGGAAACGGCGGCGGGGCTTTACGAGTTGTCGCTTGGCTACCGCTGTACGCAGACGCAGGATGCCGTGCTCTCACTGGCGGTGGACGGCGCCGTTCCCTTTGACGAGGCACAGCGGGTGACATTTCCGGCTTACTGGGTCAACAACGGCGAGGCGACGCGGGATGAGGCGGGCAACCGCTATGCGCCGGAGCAGATACCGGATACCCGGACGGCAACCACCGCGGCGCGGGACTACTCCGGCCGCTGTGAAAAGCCGTACCGCTTCTCGCTGACGGCGGGGGAACACACCGTCACCCTGACGGTCGTCGAGGGGGCGCTGGTCATTGACACGGCGCAGTTTACCGCGCCGGAGCAGCCTGCGCCGTATCAGCCGCCCGCCGATGCCGCGCCGTTTTCGGCGGAGCCGGTCATTCTGGAGGGCGAGGACGCAGACAGAAAAAACGACCGCGCGCTGATCGCCCTGTCGGATGCCGGCAGCGCGTCGGTGCATCCTGCCGATCCGGTGCACAGTCAGCTGAATTATATCGGCGGCGCCAACTGGAAACGTGCGGGCAGTACGGTGGAATGGCGCTTTACCGTCGGTGTGTCCGGCTATTATCAGGTCGGCATCAACTACCGTCAGAATCAGCTGCTCGGCGGCGTGTCTTACCGTCACCTGAGGATCGACGGCATTACGCCCTTTGCGGAGGCGGAGCGCATAAAGTTCACCTACGGGCCGGACTGGCGCTACCGGACAGTCGATGCGGGAAACACGCCCTGTCTGGTCTATCTGGAGGCGGGGAAGCACACGCTTTCGCTTACCGCGACCGCCGGGCCGCTGTCGGATATCTATGCGGCGCTTCGGGAGATCACGGCAGAGATGGGCGATCTGTATGTCGATATCACCAAGATCGTGGGTGAGACAGTGGATCCCTACCGCAGTTATGAGCTGTTCCGGCAGATCCCGCGGTTTAACGAGCGGCTGGAGTCGGTCGCGGCGGGACTTGACGCGGTGATTACTGATGCGGCGCGGTTGCAGGAGCAGGACAGCAGTTCGACCGTATCCGTACTGAAAAATGCGGTGCGTGTGGTGCGGAAAATGCGGGACAACCCCTATTCCGCCCACCGCAGCAAAAGCAGCTATTACGATGCTTATACCAATTTAAGTGCGCTGCTCGGGACAATGACGGATACGCCGCTGGATATCGACCGGCTGTATCTGCTTCCTGCCGGACAAAACCGACCGGCGGACGCTCCCTCGTGGATCGGGCGGGTGCAGTTTGCTTTTGCCAAATTTTTTGCCACGTTTTTTGACAGCTACCGCCAAAAAGCCGGTGCCGACGGGGACAGCCTCACCATCTGGGTGAACTGGGGACGCGATCAGGCGCAGGTGCTCAATGCCGCCGTGCAGGAGGATTTTGTGCAAAAAACAGGCATCGGCGTGCAGATCCGCGTGGTGAACGCCACGCTGATCCAGGCGATCCTGTCCGGCACGGGTCCCGATTGTATGCTGCAGATGACCCGTACCGAGCCGGTCAACCTTGCCATGCGCGGCGTACTGTACGACCTGAGCGCGTTTGCGGATCTGGACGAGACGGCAGAGCGGTTTACGGCGGGCGGTCTTGCGCCGTACCGCTATGACGGCGGCGTGTATGCGCTGCCGGATACGGAATCGTTTTTCCTGATGTTTTTGCGCACCGATATTCTGCAGAATATGGGGCTGTCTGCGCCGGAAACATGGGATAAGTATATTGATCTCGCCACGGTGCTGCAGCGGAGCAATTTACAGGCATATATCCCGTATACGCAGATCACCGACAGCGGCGCGGCGAACGCCGGCGTGGGCGGCATGTCGCTTTACCCGACGCTGCTGATGCAAAACGGGCTGTCTCTCTATAACGGCGGCCTGACGGCATGTACCCTGCAGGAGACCGCGCAGATCAAAATATTCAACCTCTGGACGGACTGGTATACCAAATACAAGCTGCCGGTTACGGCGGATTTCTATAACCGGTTCCGCACCGGCAGCATGCCGGTCGGTATTGCGCCGTTTACGGTGTATACGCAGCTGAAAGCCATGGCGCCGGAGATCGAGGGTCGCTGGACGGCAGTCCCGATCCCCGGGGTGCGGCAGGCAGACGGCAGTGTGAGCACGCTGTCGGCAGGCTCCGGCACCGGCTGCGCGATCACGGCGCTTGCCCAAAAGCCGGAAAACGCATGGAGATTCCTGAAATGGTGGACGTCGGCGGAAACGCAGAAGCGCTATTCCGACAATCTGGAATCGGTGATCGGTGCGCTCGGACGGGTCGCCACCTCCAATACGGAGGCGTTTGCGGCGATGGGCTGGGACGCGTCCATGCTGGACGGCATTCTGGCGCAGCGGGAAAATACCGTACAGGTGCCCGAGGCGCCGGGCAGCTATTACACTGCCCGCGGGATCGATCAGGCGTTCTGGGGTGTGGTCGAGCAGGGCGGAGCGCCTACCGACCTGCTGACCCGCTGGGGCGAAGAGGTCAACAGCGAAATGAAGAGAAAACGGGCGGAATACAGCCGCCGATGACCGACAGCTCGGAAAGGACGGGATGGGGATGAAAAAACAGCCGGAGACCGGACTCCGCCGCGGGAGATACGGACGGGAAACAACAGTGCTTTGGCTGATGCTGGCGCCGTTCTTGCTGCTCTTTTTTCTGTTTACCGTGCTGCCGGTGCTGTTTTCGATGGGGCTGAGCTTTTTTACCTATGATATGCTGTCCGCGCCGAAGTGGAACGGGCTGCAAAACTATCTGCGCATGGTGACTGCGGACACGGTGTTCATGAAAACGCTGCTCAACACCCTCAAATTCTCGGTCATCACCGGACCGCTCAGCTTTTTCCTGTCCTTCCTGCTCGCGTGGCTGATTAACGAATTTCCGCCGGTGCTGCGCAGTATTCTGGCATTTCTGTTCTATGCTCCGGCACTGGTGGGCAACGCCTATTTTATCTGGCAGGTGGCGTTCTCGGGCGACAGCTACGGCTATGTGAACAATCTGCTGCTGTCTCTGGGACTGATCGACGACCCGATCAACTGGTTCCGCAATCTGTCCTATAATACGGGGATCATCTGCATGGTACAGCTGTGGACGAGTATGGGCGTGGCGTTCCTGTCGAATATTGCCGGACTGCAGAACGTCAGCCCGGAGCTGTATGAGGCGGGCGCGCTCGACGGCATCCGCAACCGCTGGCATGAGCTGTGGTATATCACTCTGCCCGGCATGAAGGATATTCTGCTGTTCGGCGCGGTCATGCAGATCCAGTCGACCTTTTCCATCGGCGCGGTCATTACCGCGCTGGCGGGATATCCCAGCGTGGATAACTCGCTGGACACCATGGTGTCCTATATAAGCGATGTCGGCATCGTGCGGTATGAAATGGGCTATGCCGCCGCCGTGTCGGTCGTGCTGTTTCTGATGATGGCAGTCACCCGCGTGGCAGTGGGCAAGGTGCTGGATTTCCTGGGAAAATAAACGGAAGGAGGGCCGGATGGATGAAAAAGCGTCCCCAATATAAACGCTATACCCGAAGCCGGGCAGGCAACGCGGTATATTTTATCTTTTTGTTTTTCATGGGCGCCTTCTCTGTTTTGCCTATGGTGTACTGTCTCTGTACGGCGTTCAAACCGCTTGATGAGCTGCTTGTGTTCCCGCCCCGCTTTTTTGTGCACCGCCCGACCTTTGCCAATTTCACCGAGCTGCCGGGGCTGCTGGAAAAGCTGCGTGTGCCGCTTTCCCGTTATCTGTTCAACTCGGTATTCGTGGCGGCGGTATCCACGGTGTGCCACATCGCGGTGGCGTCCATGGCGGCCTATGTGCTGTCAAAATACCGGCTCAGGGGCGGCGGAATCATTTTTCTGGTGATCCAGTTTTCGCTGCTGTACAACGGCACAACGCTGGCGGTGCCGCAGTATCTGATCCTTGGCAAGCTCGGCATTATTGATACGCTGCTCGTCTACATACTGCCGGCGATTCCTTCCTCCATGGGCGTGTTCCTGATGAAGCAGTATATGGATTCCGGTATACCGGATACGCTGCTTGAGGCGGCGCGGATCGACGGCGCGGGGGTATTCTGCATGTACTGGCGGCTCGTGATGCCGCTGACCCGCCCCGCATGGATGACACTGCTGTTGTTTGCATTTCAGGGTATCTGGTCAACGACGCCCGCTTCGGGGACGATCTTCAGCGAGGAGCTGAAGACCCTGCCCTATGTGATGTCCTCGATCACCGACGGCGGCACAGCGCGCGCGGGATCGGCAATGGCGGCCACGGTGATCCTGATGATCCCGCCGATCATCGTGTATTTTATCACGCAGGGCAATGTCAGCGAGACCATGAGCAAATCGGGTATAAAGGATTAAAAATGCCGAAACGGCGGCATACAAAAACGGTTTTGCCGGAAAGGAAGGGCTGTCCATGAAGAGAATACGGCGGGCTGTGTCGGGGCTTTTGCTCGGTGCGCTGCTCCTTCTGCCCGTTTCGGCGGGCAGTGCCGCCCATACGGATACGTTTACCCACCAGACCCTGCAAAACGGGCAGAAGAGGGCGGTGGCCATGCCGGCGGTCTATGCGGTCGAGCAGGTCGTTACGGCGCGCAGTCTGGGGATGACCGAGGACGACGGTGCGTGGCTGGACGTGGACAGCGATGCCGACGGCAACACATATGTGCTGACCGAAAGCGGCAGGGTGATCTGTTTTGATGCGGCGTTTCGCCGGAAGCAGGTGTACACCTTGCGGGATGCCGCGGGCGGCGAGACGGATGTTTCCGGGGCAGGCGGGCTGTATGTCAGCGGCACAGGGCAGTTTTATGTGGCTGACACGGAGAATGCGCGGGTGCTGTATGCGGAGGACGGCGCGGTGCGGCGGGAGATCACCCTGCCGGAATCCGACCTGATCCCGCAGAAATTTGTATTTCAGCCCACCCGGGTGGCAAGGGACAGCAAGGGCTATCTCTATGTCATCAGCAACGGCTCCTATTACGGCGCGCTGCTGTATGCCCCGGACGGGAGCTTCGCGGGCTTTTACGGCGCAAACAGCGTGGAGGGCAATGTGCTGACGACGCTTGCCGATCTGTGGGAGCGGCTGACCGTCAACGACGAGAAGCGCGCCCGTATGAAGAAAACGCTGCCCTATCAGTTTACCGATATCTGTCTGGATGACCGCGATTTTGTATATACCTGCACCGCCAAAACCGGATCGGAGCATACCGGGCAGATCAGGATGCTCAACCCCGGCGGAAGCAATATTCTGCCCGGAGCAGACAGCTTTTCCTTCGGCGAGCCGGATACGGTCGAGCGATACGGCAAGGTCGTGGAGCAGAGCTTCAACGGGATCGCCGTTGACGGCGACGGCTTTATCTATGCGCTGGATGAGAGCTTCGGTCTTGTCTATATCTACGATTCCGACCGCAATATGCTGGCGGCATTTGGCGGCGGGCGCGGACAGGGTACGCAGGCGGGCGTGTTTTCGCAGGCATGCGCCCTGACCGTGACAGGCAGCCGTGTGATGGTGCTGGATACGCTGCGCGGCAGCGTGACGGTGTTTGCGCGCACCGCCTTCGGGCAGGCGCTGCTTGCCGCCGACCGGCAGATGCTCAGCGATGACTGCCTTGCCGCAAAGCCGCTGTGGGAAGAGGTGAGAAAGCAGGATCCGCTGAATCGGCTCGCGTTGCAGGGGCTGGGCAGAGCGGCGCTCAGTGAGGGCGACTGTGAAGCGGCTATGGCGTATGCCAGGCAGGCGAACGACGCGGATACTTACAGCCGGGCGCTGACCAAAGTGCAGAATGCCTTTGTTTCCCGGCATTTCGTGTGGCTGTTTTTCGGTGCGGCGGGGCTGATCGCGGGGGCGGTATGGTTGCTTGTCCTCAGTCGAAAAAAGCAGCTCGTCCTGATCCGCAACGAAAAATGCCGGCTGATGGCGGGCTGCTGCTGTCATCCTTTCCGGAATTTTCAGGAGATCAAGGAGAAAAAACTGGGGTCGCCGGTGATCGCTGCCGTGCTGACCGTACTGTATTTTCTGACCGATGCCGTGCGGGTGACGATGAGCGATTTCCGCTATACCGCCTTTGATGCATCGACCTATAACGTGCTGTTTCAGCTTGCGCAGACCGTCGGACTCATCCTGCTGTGGTCGGTCGCCAACTGGGCGATCAGCACGCTGCAGGAGGGAAAGGGACGGCTTGGAGAGGTCTGCATTGTGACCGCCTACAGCCTGCTGCCGCTGATCCTGTACAACATGGTATCAACGGGGCTGAGCCACGTGATCGCGGGGGCAGACAGCGCCGTTATGTCCGGCCTGTATGTGATTGCCTGTCTCCTTACGGGAATTACGCTGTGCATCGGGCTGATGACCGTGCATGAGTTCGGGCTGATCAAGTGTCTGCTGACGGCGGCGCTGACGGGAATCATGATGTTGCTGATCGTGTTCGTACTGTTTATGGTGACCATGCTTTTGTCGCAGCTGGTCAGCTTTGCGGGCAGCGTGCTGCTCGAGCTGAGCCGGTTGAGGAGGTGAGCGATCCCGTGCGGGTGATAAGACGGATATCTGCGGCGGCGGTGGCGGCTTTGCTGCTGTCCCTGTGCGCCTGCGGCGGAAAAAAGCAGACGGCGAATTATACGCTGCCCGGGACAATGGAAACGGCGGCAAGCGGCGAGATCGCCCGCAACGAACGGTTCTCGCTGCGGTGGGATGCGGAGAAAAATTGCGTGCTGTTTGCCGATACGGCGGCCGGGCAGATCTTCGGCACGACGCCGTATGCCTATTATCAGACGGACGGGGACAATTACAGTCTGTCCTCTCCGCTGGTCATTGAATATTACGACCGCTATGACGGATCGATACAGACCGCCAAGGCGAAGGATTGCGCGGACGAAGGCACCGTGTCCGCCGCGGCGGAAAACGGAACGCTGCGCGTGACCTATTACTTTGACGCGGCGGGTATTGCGGTGACGGTGGAATATTCCCTGCGGGAGGACTCGCTGCAGCTTCGCCTGCGTACCGACGACATACGGGAGACGGGACGCACCGAGCTGATCAGTGTCTCGCTCGCCCCCTACCTCTGCTCGGCAGCCAACCGCGCGGACCGTTCCGCCTATCTGGTGCTGCCGGTGGGCAGCGGCGCGCTGATGTATACCGATGAGGATGTATCCGGCGTTGCCCGCACGTTTTCCGGTATGGTATACGGATCGGATCCGGCGTGCACGGCGCTGACCGATCCTGCCGAAGAGACGGCGATCCGCCTGCCGTTCTTCGGCGTGAAGGACGGCAATGCCGCCTTGTGCGCCGTTATTGAAAGCGGCGAGGGCGCCGTGCGGGTCGACGCGACGGCGGGCAACAGCCGCAACGGCTATTCCGCGGTTTATCCCACGGTTTTCGTCCGCGGATACAACAATGCGGAATGGGAAAACAAGGATGCGCTTTTGCTGACGGAGCAGCCGGTCGGCGGACTCGACTGCGTGATCGGCTACTATCCGCTTGCGGACGGGGAAGCAAGCTATACCGGAATGGCGGCATGCTACCGCCGTTTTCTGGAGAAAAACGGCAGGCTGAAAAAGAGCGGGCAGGCTTTGCAGCCTTATCAGGTGACACTGATCGGCGGCGTGCGGGTAAAGAGCTTTACCCTCGGCATCCCCCACAATACCGTGCAGGCGGTGACGACGTTTGCCGGGGCGGAGACGATATTGCGGGAGCTGACGGCGGATACGGGGCTGACGCCGACCGTGCTGCTCAAGGGCTTCGGCAGCTCCGGCATTTCGGCGGGAAAGATCGGCGGCGGGCTGACCTTTGCGGGCGTGCTCGGCGGCGAAAAGGGACACCGCCGGCTGGAGGCGTACTGTCAGGCGCAGAATATCCCGCTGTATACCGATTTTGAACTGATCCGCTTTACCGAAACGGGTACGGGGGTCTCTCCGCTTCTGCATGCGGCGCTTACCGCCGACGGGCAGTCGGTGGGACGGTATCCGCTCCGGTTCAACGTGCGCACGGAGAATACCGACGCCGTGCGGGTGCGTTTCGCGGCACGGGACAGACTGCCCGCCCTGGCGCAGAAGATCGCGGCATTTTGCCGCGGACGCGTGTCCGGCACGGCGCTGTCCTCTTTCGGACAGACGGCGTATTCCGATTACCGGCAGGACGCCTATGCGCTGAAGAACGGTCTCGCGGCACAGGCGGTGCAGGTGACGGATACGCTGCGGACGGAGCACCCGCTTTTGCTGGAGGCGGCGAACGCCTATGCGGCGGGGCTGGCGGACGTGCTGACAAAGGTGCCGCTCGAAAACGGCGGCTATGATGCGCTCGACGAGACGGTTCCGCTGTATGCGGCGGTGTTCGGCGGTAGCATCCCTCTGTACAGCGATGCGGTCAATTTGGCGGCGGATCCCGTGGCGCTGCTGCTTAGCTGCGCCGAGGCGGGCGTGTCGCCCGGCTTTGTCCTGGGCGATTCCGCCGATGAGGCGCTGTTGGAGGCGGATGAGCCGCTGTACTGCGGCATCCTGTTTGACGGACAGCGGGAGACGGTGGCAAAGGCGACCGCGGAGACGGCGGAGCTTATGAGCCGTATCGCCGGCAGCGGCATAGAATCCCATGACATTTTACGGACGGGTGTTACCCGTACCGTATTCCGAAACGGCACGACCGTGCTGGTCAACCGCACGGCATCCGCCGTCACGGCGGACGGTGTGACCGTCGGGGCTTATTCGTTTGTGTATTGAAAAAGGGGCATGACGATGAAAAAACACAGAGGCGGGATCACCGCCGTCAAACGGCGATACGGCGCTCTGTTTGTGGCGCCGTGGACATTCGGGGTCATCGTATTTGTGGTCGTTCCGCTGTTTCGCTGCTTTTATTACAGCCTGACGGATGTGGTGATGGCGCCGGAGGGGCTGCAGACCTCCTATGTGGGGCTTGCCCACTATAAGGAGCTGTTTTTCACCGATCCCTATTATCTCAACGATGTGGCGGCATCCCTGTCGGGTCTGTTCACCTCGGTTCCGCTGGTGGTGGCGCTGTCCATGATCCTGGCGATCCTGCTGAATCAGAAGTTCCGCGGCCGTCTGCTGGCGCGGGCGGTGTTTTTCCTGCCGGTCATCATCGCCTCGGGTGCGGTGATGGACGTGCTGACGGATTTCAGCATGACCTCCGATATGATGGGTGCAGCAGGCGGTGCACAGAATGCCGAATATATGCAGGTGATGGATTTTTCCCGCGTGTTTGCAGCGTTTGATCTGCCGAAGGGCATTGCCGATCTGCTGGAGGGCTATCTGCAGGACGTGTTCAACCTGATCTGGAACTGCGGCGTGCCGATCCTGCTGTTTGTGGCGGGACTGCAGACCATACCGGCTCAGCTGTATGAGGTGGGCAGGGTCGAGGGCATCACGGCATGGGAGGAGTTTTGGTATGTCACCGTTCCCATGATGGGACGGGTCATCGTGCTGGCGGTATTCTATACGATGGTGGAGCTGTTTATCACCGAAGGAGCGGTGGTAAAGCGGGCGGTGCTCCTGCTCACGCAGGATATGCGGTATTCCGCAAGCTCCGCCATGCTGTGGCCGTATTTTGCGCTGGTCGGTGCGGTGATGGGGCTGTTCATGCTTGTGTTCAACCGACTGTGTTTAAGAAAGTGGGAGTGATGGTGTATGAGTAATCTGTTTATGCGGTTCCCGAACGGGTGCAACAAGGCGCTGACCCTCAGCTATGACGACGGACTTGAGCAGGATATTCACCTGATGGCGGTGTTAAAGCCGTATGGGATAAAGGCGACGTTCAACCTGAACAGCGGACTGATGCCGCCCGAGAGAACGGTCTTTCCGCCGACGCGCTTCGACCGCGTGATGCCGCCCCGGCAGGCAAAGGCGGCATACAGCGGTACGCCCCACGAGGTGGCGGTGCACGGCAATCAGCATCCCTTTCTGGATCAGCTTCCGCAGGCGCAGGTAACCTACGACCTGCTGAAGGATCGCCTGCGGCTCGAGGCGCTGTTTGACACCACGGTGAACGGCATGGCGTATCCCTACGGCAAGCACACGCCCGCCGTCACGGCAGCGGCGCGGGCGGCGGGCATCGTGTATTCCCGCACGATCGAGAATACGCACTGGTACGGGCTGCCGGAAAACTGGCTGCAATGGCACCCCACCTGCCACCATGACGACCCCGATCTGATGCCGCTGGCGGAGGAATTTGTGAGAGGACGCCCGAATGACGCGCCGTGGCTGTTTTATCTGTGGGGGCATACGTTTGAGTTTGATTGCAACCAGAACTGGTCGGTCATCGAGGACTTCTGCCGGACGGTGGGCAATCAGCCCCACATCTTTTATGCCACCAACAAGGAGATCTATACCTATATCGAGGCGTATCGCCGTCTGGAGTTTGATACGGCGATGAGCCGTGTGACCAACCCGAGCAGTATTCCGCTGTGGTTTGACTTAGACGGGGTGCTGCACCGTGTCGGCGGGGGAGAGACCTACCGCCTCAGAGAAAGGACGGAGGGCGTGTGATCCGGAGCAGGCAGCTGCGCAGAGCAAAGACACTGGCGGTGTCCGCCGCCCGTGCGGTGTTTCTCATCGCATTTTCGTTCATTCTGGTCTACCCTATCCTTTTCATGCTCAGCAATGCGGTAAAAACGCAGAGCGACCTGATGACGCCGGCGGTGCAGTGGATCTCCCGCAACCCCACGCTTTTCAGCTTTACCTATGCCTTTGAGGCGATGCAGTATCCGACGGCGCTGAAAAACACCGTCGTGTTTGAGCTGGTCAGCGCGGCGATCGAAGTGTTCAGCTGCGCGGTGGCGGCTTACGGGCTGGCGCGGTTTGATGTGCCGCTGAAAAGACTGCTGACAGCGTTCCTGTTCCTCACCATTCTGGTGCCGGACATTATCCTGGTCATCCCGCGGCTGTCGAATTTCCGCTATCTGGATTTCTGCGGCATTCTGGGCGGGCTGTCGAAGCTCTTCGGCACGGAGCTCCGTCCGAACCTGACCGATACACCGTGGGCGTTCTGGCTGCCCTCCCTGTTCGGGGTGGGGCTCAAGGGCGGTCTGTTCATCTTCATCTATATGCAGTTTTTCAAAGGGCTTCCCGGCGAGCTGGAGGAGGCGGCGTGGATCGACGGTGCAGGCCCGGTCCGCACATTTGTGCGTATTATCCTCCCGAGCTCCGGCGTGGCGCTGCTGACCGTGACGATCTTCTCGGTCGTCTGGCACTGGAACGACTGGCTGTATGCCACGATGTACACAGTGAACAACCGCACGCTTGCCGCCGTGCTGTATAACATTGATCAGGTGATCATTCAATGGCGCAACGCCTCCGGTCAGGAGATGAACAGCGAGCTTAGTTACGGTATCCCGCTGGCGGCGTGTCTGCTGTATATCACGCCGCCTGTCGTGATGTATCTGTTTTTGCAGAAAAAATTTATCCAAAGCATAGACCGTGTCGGCATCGTCGGCTGATGCCGGTAAGACAAAAAGGAGGATTTTTTATGAAAACATCAGTCCGTCTGTTCAGCTTCGCGCTGGCTGCCCTGATCGTCTGGGGCTGCACGGCGTGCAGCGGGGATACCGCGCCGTCCGACGTGAGCGGAAACGCGGCGACATCGGCTGCATCTGCGTCGGCATCCGACGGCAGGGCGGAGAACAGCAGCCGGGCGGAGGACAGCAGCGCCGCTCCGGCGCCGGTCTCGTCTGCCGCCGGGACCGGTAAAACAGATCCCGCCGGTACGGTGACATCCGGCAGGGGCAGCACTGCCGCCGCGACCGTGACAAAGCAGGCGGGCGGCACGACTTCGCTATCCCGCGATCAGGTCATGGCGAAAATGCCCGCCGGGCTGCGCGGTACCACGCTGCATTTTCTGTTCTGGGGCGATTATAAAGATACCTATATGAAAAGCGCCGTCGAGGGCTTTGAAAAAGCCACCGGCATCACGGTCAAAACAGATGTGGTCAGCAAGGATGCCATGTATACGACGCTGGCGGGACGGATCAACTCCGGAAAATCGCCGGATATGTCGTATCTGATCGCGAATCATGTGAGCTATGTGACCAACTTCCAGCCCATCAGCAGCACCGGCTTTGATTTTAACGATGCGGCGTGGGACAAGGATCTGATGAAGGCATTTACCTTTAACGGCCGCACATATGCCGTCAATCTGAAGGATACGCCGTTTCGCAATATGACGGTGCTGGCTTACAACAAAAAAGCGCTGATCGACCGTGCGGAGCTGGATGATCCCTATCAGGTGTGGAAGAAAAATCCCAAGGCGTGGACATGGGATAAGGTCTTTTCCATTTGCAGTGAGTTTTTGAAGGCGAACCGCAATAAGGACGGTTTTTACGGCATCACCTACGATATGCCCGATTCGTTCCTCGGCGCGTTCGGCGCGGGGCTGTACGGCTACGATGCCGATGCGGGCAGATATGTGAGCCTTCTCGGCAAAGCCGAGACGCCGAAGGCCTATGAAAAGATGGTCGGCGCCATTGAAAAGCGGCAGATGGCAAAGGAAGCGGATTCCCAGGCGTTTATTTCGGGTTATATCCCGTTCGTGCTGACGTTCAGCTCCAGTCTGGAAAAGGGCAGCGACATTTATGAGGTGCTGAAGAAAAACGACAACTACGGCGTGGTACCGCTGCCTGTCGATTCCCGGTATAACCCCCTGTTTGAGACAGTGGCTTACGGCGTGCCGGTAGGGGCGAAAAATGCGGCGGCGGTGCCGTATTTCGTGCGGTATGTCATGGATCCGAAGAGCTATGACATGAACACATTCTGGATGAGCAGCGAGGCAGCCGAGGTCATCCGGCAGGAGAGTGCCCGCACACCGTTCTACGGCGGCAACGCCGGTCTGTATGAGGTATGGCAGAAGATCAGGACAGGCACGGTCGCCCAGGTGCGCGGCACACTGGACAGCTATGCCTCCGTCGTGGACGGCGATGTGAAGGATCTCAACAACCAGATGAAGAATCTGCCGAAATGACCGGCTGCGGCGACAGACCGCACCGACAAAGGAGGAATCGCGTTTGAAAACGACTCGTGAAAGATTTTCAAGGGGCATACGCATAGCCGCACTGCTGCTGGCAGCCGTGCTGGGAATGGGCTGCACGGCCTGCCGCAGCGGCGGGGACAACTCTGCCGCCGACAGCGCGGCGGAAACGTCCGGCTGCACGGACGGTACAGGCGGCACGACGGCGGGCACGGACAGCACAGAGGCGACCGCCGGCACATCTGTCTCCGCCGACCGCAGCGCGCCGACTGACGAAACGACAGCCGACTCGAGCGGCAGCCCTGTCACGTCAGAGGCGGGTAGTCAAACGACGGCGGTGACAAAGGGAACAAGCGGTAAAACGTCCGCCACAAAGGGTACGACTGCCAAGACCCGGACACCGGACAAAACGGCGGTGACGGCGGACAATATGCTGCTCTGCCCGCACGGCATCGGCGGCGTGTCAAAATCCATCCTCAAGGAATCGGTCGGCTATTACGATACCGACGGCGAGCTTGTCGACTTCATGTTCGACTCCTTTGCATTTACGCTGACCTCCGACTCCTTTTACGACTATGAGCCGGGCAATCCGCTCAAGAATATGGGAAAAGCGGACTGGGCGCCCTATATGGAGGCGGAACTGAATTCCGTCGCGAATCTGGACGCGCTGCTGACGGAGGCCAAGGCGGAGCTGAAGCGCCCGGACTACATGGCGGGGGTGGCGCTGGTCATCCTGCCGGTGAATACACAGGTGCAAAACTGGGGCGTGATCGACGGCAAAACAATGAATCTGACCAAAACCGCGGACTGCGAGCGCGTGCTCAGATGGCAGATCGAGGAGAAGATCCGCACATTTAAGGCGCGTAAGTTCCGGAATGTGGAGCTGGTCGGCTTCTACGTCATCAACGAGGACGTGCATACGGCGGCTCTGCGGCAGTTCACGCTGTACAGCAACCGCGTGATCCATGACAACGGCTTGAAGGCATACTGGGCGCCGTTTCATGACGAGACCAACAAGCCGTGGCTCGAGTGGAAGCAGCTCGGCTTTGACGAGTGCGCCCTGCAAGCCAACTATTTCTCCCGCAACTGCAACAACTGCTGGAAGATCGAGCGCCTGGATACGACGGTGCGGTATGTGAAGCAGTACGGCGTGGGGGTAGAGCCGGAAATGCTGGAGGAGACCTATAACGCCGCAACCTTCTTCAAGCGCTATCTCAAAAAATATGCGGAAAACGGCGTAATGGAATCGTTTAAGGCGTGGTATGTCACCGGCAGCCCGCGCGGCGTGAGCTGGCTGGCGAAAAACCGCGATCCCTACGTCCGTTCCGCCTATGACGAGATGTACCGCTTTATCAAAAAGACGCTGGATCCCCAAACCGTAAAGATCGATCCGAAGGTCAGCGAGATCCCCGAGGGGCTGTAACGGCTTACGGCGGGCGGAGACCCGCAGAGTATACCCGGAAAAACAGGAAAGGATGAGTAGAAGAACCATGAAGAAGCCATTGCGAAACAAGGTGCTCGGTGTGCTGCTCAGCGCGGCGCTGCTGCTCTCTCTGACGGCGGCGGGGCTGCAAAGTCTCATTGCGCTTGCGGACAACGATGCGACAGACCTGTTGGCGGCAGCCGCCGCCTATGTGGATCAGGCGGGCAATGCGGTCACCCGTGAGGGGCTGCTTGCCGCCGTCTCGGCAGCAGAGCCGACGGCAGAGCTTGCGGAGGAGGATATTTTTATCAGGCACGCCGTCAACGGCTGCTACGATGAGGATACGCAGTATCCGCTGAATATTCCCGGCTCCGATGGCGCCGTCGCCGCAGTGTTTACCGTGGGCGGCAGCCGCATTTCGTTTACCCGCGGCATCCCGCACACGATGGAGCTGATCGAGACGACACGCACGGTCGTGGCGTCCCGCGAGACCGGCGAATTTGATTTTGCGGATGGCGGCAACCCCTGGCCTGCCGAGCAGAAGATGATCACGAATTTCAAGGGTGAGGGCGAGAATCTCAAGCTCGTGCTGCCCGACGACGACTATGATCTCGGCCCCGTGTTTGACATGACGAACGCGGATAAATTCACGGTCGTGATCATCGACCACGGCCGCGGCATGCCGGTCGGTGACAACGATATCTACAACAACAACCGCCCTTATTCCTTCCGTGCGTTTACAAATCTGAAAGCCGTGCAGTATAACGCGCAGACGCCCGCTTGGTATTTCTCCGAGTGGAAGGGCGGCACGCAGTGGGCGGATAACGAGCGCTTTAACGCCACCGCGCAGTTTGCCGGGCTGAAAAAGCTCAGATATGTCAAATGCCCCGCCGCTGTGTATGTGGCGAATAACGCCTCGCCGTACCTGGGCTTCAACACCTTCAGCGGGTGCGAGGCTCTGGAGACGATCGTGCTGCCCGCCATGCAGGAGGCATGGCCCGGCGCCGGCAATACCGAGATGGGCTACCACTGCCTGTACGGCACCGCGGTGCAGGATATCTATCTGCCCGCCGGCGCTTCGTATAACAGCTACTATGAACCTCTCGGCGCGGGCACATATACGGGCACGCGCAGCGTTATCGCCTACGGCGATCCGATGACGCTGCTCCGCGCGGCGGCGTTGGCGCAGGCGAAGCTGTCCGAGCTTGACCGCGAGGGGGGATATACCAACGAGGAAAAGCTGGCGGCAGCCAAGGCGGCGGTGACCGGCTCTGCGGATGCGGCGGCGTTTGCGGAAACGCTGACGTTTGCCGTTGTGAGCGGCAGTGAGGTTTCGCTCACCGACGGCAAGACCACCCTCATGCTGACGGCGGATATGATCTTTGACGACGGCCCCGTTGATGAGGACGCCGTCAGAGCCGCAGCGGACGAATATATACGCACGGAGGGCAACAAAGCCACAAAGGAAGGGTTGCTTGCCGCGGTACGCAAGGCGGCAAAGGCAGCGACAGTGGCGGAGGAGGATATCTTCATTAAGCACGCCGTCAACGGCTGCTATGACGAGGACGCAAAATACCCGCTGTATATCCCCGGTTCGGACGGTGCGGCAGTGGCGATATTTGACGTGAAAGGTACGCGCATTCCGTTTGCCGCCGTGATCCCGCACACGATGGAGCTGATCGAGACGACCCGCACGGTCGTGGCGTCCCGCACATCCGGCGAATTTGATTTTGCGGATGGGGGCAACCCCGGCTGGGTCGGTGAGCAAAAGACCATCACGAACTTCAGGGGCGAGGGCGACAATCTCAAGCTCGTGCTGCCCGACGACGATTATGATCTCGGTCCGTCATATGCCATGCAGAACGCGGACAAATTCACGGTCGTGGTCATCGACCACGGCCGCGGTATGCCGGTGAGCGATAACGACGTATATAACGGCAATCAGCCCTATTCCTTCCGCGCGTTTACGAATCTGAAAGCGGTGCAGTATAACGCCGGGGACCCGAACTGGTATTTTTCCGAGTGGAACGGCGGCGGACAGGGCGGCACCTGGGAAAAGAGTGACGATCCGGAGAAATTCAACGCCACCGCACAGTTTGAGGGACTGAAAAAGCTCAAATATGTCAAATGCCCCGCCGCGATGTATGTGGCGGATAATGCCTCGCCGTATCTGGGCTTTAAGACCTTTAACGGCTGCGCGGCTCTGGAAACGATCGTGCTGCCCGAACTGAAGCCGGTGAATAACGGCGGCAATACCGCGCTCGGCTATCTGACGCTGTACGGCACCGCCGTGCGGGATGTGTTTCTGCCGGAAAAGGCGTCCTACAACGACTATTATCAGTCTCTGGCGGACGCGACGTTTGACGGCGGCTTCCGCAACATCATCGACTACACGCAGGATATGACGTTTGCCCGCGCAGTGGCGCTTGCTATTGCGGCGGCAAATGACGCGGCGGAAAATGAGACGCTGACGGACGCCGAAGCGCTGGCTGCCGTGAAGGCGGCTGTCTGCGGCGCACACGATGCCGCCGCATTTGCCGACGGGCTCACCTTTACCCGTGTGGCGGACGCGGAAAACAAGCTGCGGATCTCCGACGGACGGGACAGCTTTGACATTGACTTTGTCTGGGCGCCGGCTCTGCTCTCTCTGTCGGTCAAAGGACAGGAACTGACCCCGGCGTTTGACAGGAACACCCTCGCCTATACGCTGACGGTGGAGCATGAGACGGATTCTGTCGAGATCGAGGCGACGCCGCAGCCGGGCTGCACGGTGGAAAGCGGTCTCGGCGTGCATAAGCTGAACGTCGGCCCGAACACCCTTTCGGTGACGGTGCGGGGTGGCAAAAAGGTCGCCGTCTATACCGTTTCCGTTGCGCGCAAAGCGTCCGAGACGTTGGATCTTCAGGGCATGGCGGACCGGATCGCCAAAGAGGGTGCCAAGCTGACGATCACACCGTTTGGCAACGGCACGACAGAGGAGAGCCTGACCAAGGCGCTGCGTGAGCTGCTGCTCGGCTACGGCGATGTGCAGCTGAACCTCCTCGACTACTATAAGCTGGAGCCGATCGAGGGCGCGACCGAGGACGGCGCGGTTTTGGTGCCCGGATATAACGGCTATCTCCGCGCGGTCGTCAACCTGACGGTGGACGGCGTGACAAGCGTACAGGTGCCGCTGTCCTATACCATCAAGGCGCCCATGAAGAATTATTCCTTTGCCCCCGACGAGATCTCCCGGCCGGAGGATTTTGAGCTGTCCAAAAAGGGCGATCGCGTCAGATCCTACAACGGCAGCGCCAAAAAGATCATCATTCCCGACGGCGTCAAAGAGATCGACTGGGAGTGGAACAACTCCGCGCATCCCGAAAATGCCGTTGTGCTGGTCATTCCCGACAGCGTGGAGATCCTGCCCGAATACCTCTGCATCCGCATGCGCAATCTCGAAGCGGTGCGCATGGGCGATAAGATCGTTGAGCTGCCCGCCGCAGCATTTGACGCCAATATTTTCCTGCGCTATGTCCGCCTGTCGGAGAGCCTGCAGAGCATCGGCGCGTCAGCGTTTGCCAATACCCCGTCGCTCGGTACGCTGCATCTGCCCGACAGCGTGACGACGATCGGCGCCAACGCTTTCAACTACAGCATGTGGCGCTATGTCGACCTGTCCAAAAACGTAACGCTGGTGGCCAACGGCGCATTTGCCAACCCGCCGGTCAAGATCGGCAGCGACCAGTGGTATACCGATCTGGACGACGAACGGCGTCAGCAGGATATGGAACGCTTAAAGCCCGTGTGGGCGGATTTCATCAGGGTGGAGAAGCTCACCGAATACGACGACCCGATGGAGGATTTTGACAGCACGCGCCGCGTGACCACGATCCTGAACAAAAACACGGTATTTGAGCATAACGACTGCTTTGCGGTGTCCGATGCGTCCTCGCAGACGGCGCGCCATACCATCCGTGCCGCCGAGGATGCCGCGGTGTGCAACATCCTCAATTTTGACCATCCGAAGGATCTGAAGTATTACCGGCAGTTTGAGCGGCTGGATATGTCCCTCTGCGAGGCGGCGGCGCGGGCGCAGCGTGCGGCGGATATCCTGCCGATCACGGAAAAGACCACCGCCGGTCAGGTGCTGACCGGTATGCAGGACAGCTATGTGTCCTCCGATATCGGCGCGCCGGCGTGGACTGAGCCGTACAAAGTGAGCGGGGGCAGAGCAAGCGGCACAGCCGTGCTGTCGGCGGGCGGCGACCTCACCTTCACGGTGACCGTGGCAAGGACGCTTTCGGCTTCGGAGGAGCCGTCGTCCGATCCGGATTCCGCGCCTGAGTCTGAGCCCGAGTCCGTTCCCTCATCCGCTGCCGATCCGGAATCCGAGCCGGGCGGCAACCCCGATACCGGTGCGGCGGCATGCGCCGCCCCCGCCGCCCTGCTGGCGGCAGCCGCGGCGGCGGTCGTGATCACCCGCAAAAAGAAACACGCCTGACCGGCGAGACTTGACTTCTGATCCGTCTCCCGCACGGGAGCGCATACCGCCTGCGGCATGCGCCCCGTGCAGGGCAGCGGCGGTGTTTTCGGAGGGATGACCGTGATAAAACGCACGGAACTGCGCGACTGGGTCGTGGGATATAAGAAAACGGCAGAGAGCAACTGCGAAAAACAGATCCCTGCCACGGTGCCGGGCGCCGTTCAGCTGGACTGGGCGGCTGCCGTACAGGCGGCGCCGTTTTGGTACGGGACTCACTATAAAGACTATGCCTGGATGGAGGACTGCTTCTGGGTCTACCGCTGCGAAGCCGCGGTGGAAGCGGACAGCGGCGTACCGCTTTTGCACTTTACGGGCATTGATTACCGCTATTGCATCGCCCTTAACGGCGAGACCGTATACGAATACGAGGGAATGGTGCGGGAGGCGGTGCTCGACCTGCGGGCGTACCGCGGACGGCGCTGCACGGTGGAGGTGACGGTCTTTCCCGCCCCCAAAAAGGCGGGCTGCCGGGGACGCGATCAGGCGGCGGCATGCTGCAAGCCCGCGGTGGCATACGGGTGGGATTTTCACCCGCGGCTGATCCCGCTGGGGATCTGCGGCGAGGTCTATATCGAATATGTACCCGAGGGGTATATCCGGCGGGTGGACATTGACTACCGGCTGACGGAGGATCTGTCTTCGGCGCTCGTGACCTGCCGGGCGGACTGCACGGCGGACGGCGGCACACTGACGGTGCAGGCGGAGCAGGACGGCGAAATCGTGCAGGAGCGGACATATGCGCTGCCGGTATCCGTGCTGTTCTTTGCCCTGCCGCAGGTGAAGCTGTGGTGGCCTGCGGGCTTCGGCGATCAGCCGCTGTACCGGTTCCGGTTCCGGCTGACGCAGAACGGGCAGACGCATGAAATCGTCCGCACGGTGGGCTTCCGCCGTATGGAGCTTTTGCCGAATGCGGGCGCGGGAAGTCAGTGGGAGACCGAGCCGGGAGTCAAAACCCGGCTTTTGCCCCCGCTGACCGTCTGCGTCAACGGCAGACGGCTGTTTGCCAAGGGTACCAACTGGGTGCCGCCGGATATCTTTCCCGCGCGGATCGACCGGGAAATGCTCGCGCGGCATCTCCGGCTGATCCGGGACTGCCACATGAATATTGTCCGTGTGTGGGGCGGCGGAGCGGTCAATCGTCCGGAATTTTTCTCCCTGTGCGATGAGATGGGACTGCTGGTGATCCAGGAGTTTCCGCTGGCGTGCAACGCCTATCCGGATGACGACCGTTATCTGGCGGTGCTGAAAAGCGAGGCGGAGGCGATCATCGACCGCGCGAAGAATCACCCTTGCCTGTGCGCATGGAGCGGCGGTAATGAGCTTTTCAACTCCTGGTCGGGAATGAACGACCAGTCCCATGCCCTGCGTCTGCTCAATGCGCTGTGCTACGAAAAAGATCGCACTACGCCGTTTTGGCCGACCTCGCCGACGGAGGGGATCGGGCACGGCTCATATATCAATGCCGAGCGGGACGGCACGGAGTGCCTTACCTGGTTTCGCCGCACGGATTACCTTGCCTACAACGAGTTCGGCAACCCGAGCGCATCGTCGGCGGACTATGTGCGCCGGTTTATGAGCGAGGAGGAATTTTTCCGACCCGCCCCCGGCACGGTGTGGGAGGATCACCACGGCTTCAACGCGTGGTGCCCGGATTCGTGGCTGCGGTTTCATGAGGCGGATACCTTTTTCGGCGGTTATGCCGACTATGCCGATTATGCCGAAAAGAGCCAGCTTTTACAGGGGCTTTGCTGCCGGGCGCTGTTTGAGGAGGTGCGGTGCCGCTGGCCGCACACCTCCATGGCGATGAACTGGTGCTTTCAGGAGCCATGGCCGACTGCGGCGAACAATTCGCTTGTCAACTGGGGCGGTGAGCCGAAGGCGTCGCTGTCGTATGCGGCGGATGCGCTGCGCGATCAAAAGGCGTGTCTGCGTACCGAACGGCTGCGTTTTGTGCAGGGGGAGGACTTTACGGCACAGCTGTTTGTGCTCAACGACCTGCCAAAGGCGCTGCCCGCCGCCGAGCTGACCGTGACGCTCTGCTGCGGCGAAACGCGGCAAAGGCTGCTGTGCTGGGCATTCCCGGGGGCGGAGGGGCAGCGGCACACAAAGGGACCGACGGTGACATTTCCGCTCGGCGGGGTGGCGGCGGGACTGTTTACGGTTACGGTCGACTGCGCGCAGCAGCCGGAGCTGAATGCGGTGTATACCTATTTTTGCCGGGAGACATGAATCCGTACTGCGGAGAGATAAGGAGCCAACGCTTATGAATAACAGAAATATCCTCAACATTATTTGCTTTGCCCGTCAGATGGAGCCGCGTCCGGGGCTTGACTATCTTGATCTGCCGGACACCACAAAACGGCAGATCGAGCTGGTTAACCGCTACGGATTCAAAGCCACGTTCCTGCTGCAATATGACGCCTTTATGGATGACCGCTACTATGCCATGATGACGGAGCAGCTGGGCGAAGGCTGCGAGATCGGCGGCTGGCTGGAGATCGTACAGCCTCTGACCGAGAAGGCGGGCATTCCCTGGCGTGGGCGCTGGCCGTGGGATTATCATTCCGATGTCGGCTTCTCGGTGGGCTATACACCCGACGAGCGGCGGCGGATCATTGATGTCTTTATGGTGGATTTTAAGGCGCGGTTCGGTGTCTATCCGCGGTCGGTCGGCTCATGGATGATCGATGCGGTCACGCTTGCCTATATGGCGGACGCCTACGGCGTAGAGGTATCCTGTAACTGCCGCGACCAGTGGGGCACTGATGGATACACCCTGTGGGGCGGATACTACGGGCAGGCGTATTATCCGGCAAAAAACAACGCCTTCTGCCCGGCACAGACGGCAGAAAATCAGCTGCCTATCCCGGTGTTCCGTATGCTGGGCAGCGATCCCATCTATCAGTATGACGACGGGCTGGAGACTGCGGACGGATTTGTTCCCTCGCACTGCCAGGGCGTGATGACGCTCGAGCCGATCTGGTGGGGCGAAAAATGGGGCGATACCAAGAGCGGCGGCAGCGACCCCGCTTGGGTCGATTGGTATTTTAAAGAGATATTTTCCCCGACGGTCGCATTCAACTACACCCAGACGGGGCAGGAGAACTCTTTCGGCTGGGAGCGCATGAAGCAGGGGCTTGCCTATCAGTTTCAGGAGATCGACAAGCTCGCCAAGGCGGGAAAAATTGTCGTGGAGACTCTTGCGGAGAGCGGCGCGTGGTTTAAACGGCAGTATGCGATGACTCCCGCCACCTCCATGGGGGCGATGACCGACTGGCGGCAGGAGGGACGCCGTTCACTGTGGTTTGACAACCGTTTTTACCGGATCAACTTCTGTCAGCACGCCGGCCGCACATGGATCCGCGATATCCACCAATTCAATGAGAACTATCGCGAGCGGTATTTGGAAACGGTTTGTCCGGATGCGAAAATGACCTATGACAACCTGCCGGTGATCGACGGAAACCGCTGGAGCGCCGGAAAGATCCGCGCGGGCATTTTTCCCGCAATGATTGACGGTGCGGGGACGGTCACACCGCTTTCGGGGGAGATGGCTGTCGACTATCCCGATGAAACGAGCGCGCGGATCACGGTTACGGGAGAGTGGGGGCAGATCCGTTTCCTGTGCACCGAAACGGCGGTGTCCGCCGAACTGACCGGTACGGCAAAGGACTGCCGTCTTGTGCTGGAGATGCAGGACGGCATGCGGGAACTGCAAAAGGTCGTTTTGCAAAACGACCGTCTCGGTTATACCCACAACGGCTTTGCCTATACCGTAGGTATCGTGCATGCCGCTGCCGTTACCCGGCAGGAGAACGGCATCCGCATTGAGGCGGAGGGCAGTACGCTGACTCTGACCATGCGGTAAGCATTGTCGGCAGGCACAGGAGAGGAGATCGGTATGGATATTGAACGGCTTATGGCTCCCGCCGCCTGGATATGGTGTGACAATTCGCAGGAGGTCAATCAGTATGCGCGGTTTTATCAGACGTTTGCTGCCGTACCGGCGGAGACGACGCTGTATATCTGTGCCGATTCCGCCTATGCGGTATATATAAACGGACAGTATGTGCCGGGCTTTGCCTGTGCGGATTATCCCGAATGCCGCAGCGTGGACGCGCTGTCGCTTGCGCCGTATCTGCACGCGGGGGAAAACCGCCTGTGCATTGTGGGCTACTGCCCGGTGAGCAGCAGCTTTTGCTACCGCCGGGGCGCTCCGGGGCTGCGCTTTGCCGTATACGGCGGAGAGAGCCTGCTGGCGGCAAGCGGAACGGAAACGCTCTGCTCCCGCCCGCGCGATTATATCGGCGGTGAAATGGAGTGGATCACGTCGCAGCTCGGTTACAGCTTCCGCTATGATGCGGCGGCATATGACGGCTGGCTTGAGGAGGACTACCGGCCGGATGCCTCCTGGCATACGGCGGTCCTTTCGGCGACGCAGGCACGGGTACAGCCCCGCCCCATCCTGCCGTTGACGCTTGGCGGGCCGCAAATGGCGACTGTCTGCGGCTTCGGTACGTTTGCCGACGATCCCGCCCGCGAAAATGCGCCGGTCGGAGAGCGTATGCAGTATGCGGCGCTGCGGTTTGCGGATCGCGTCATGCACGACGGCAGCCATCCCTTTGCGCTGCCCTGCGCCGGGGGACTGACGCTTGAGCGTGCCGGAGACGACGGCATATATGCGGTGCTGGATCTGGGCGCGGAGACGGCGGGGCTGCTGACACTGGATCTGGAGCTGCCGCAGGCGGCGACGGTGCTGGTCGGCTTCGGCGAGCATCTGCAGGATCTGCGCGTGCGCACGGCGGTGGGCGGCAGGCAGTTCGCGGCGGTTTTCCGCGGGCGGGCGGGACGCACCCGGTTTCAGTATCCGTTCCGGCGGCTCGGGGCGCGGTATGTGCAGCTGCACATCTACGCGCCGTCGGTAAGGCTGTTTTATGCCGGCATTTGTCCGGTCGAATATCCGCTTCCCGCCGCCGTTCCGTTTTCGACCGGTGATTTTCTGCTGGATGCCGTTGACCGCACTGCCGTAAAGACGCTGCGGCTCTGTGTGCACGAGCATTACGAGGATTGCCCGTGGCGCGAGCAGGGGCTGTATGCCATGGACAGCCGTATCCAGATGCTGTGCGGCTATTATGCGTTCGGCGAGACCGCCATGCCCCGCGCGAGTCTGCGGCTGCTTGCCCGGGGGGAACGGGCGGATCATTTGCTGGATCTGTGCGCCCCCTGCGATTTTGAGCGCACGATCCCCGGCTTCAGTCTGGCGTTTGTGTCGGCAGTGTGCGAGTATACGGACTTTTCCGGCGACTGCACGCTGGCGGCAGAGCTGCACCCGCTGCTCTGCCGCATCCTGTGCTTTTTCCTCCCGCTTCTGAATGAATCGGGATTGCTGCAAAATCCCACAGGCGGCGCCTATTGGAATTTTTTTGAGTGGACAGAGGGCATGGAGGGCTATGATACGGCGCCCGCCGCGTTTGCCGCTTTGCAGGCGCAGTTTGTGATGGCGGCAAAGCAGTACCGGCGGCTTTGTGCCCGCTGCGGGCTGCCCGGGCAGCCGGAGCTTGAAGCGGCGGTCGGGCGGATACGCCGCGGCGCACAACGGTTCTGGAGCGGGGAGCGGCAGGCGTTTGCCTGCGCCGTCGGGGCGGAACGCCGGGACAATGAGCTGACGCAGGCGCTGATGGTATGCGCCGGGCTTGCCACCCCGGAACAGGAACGGATCGTGCTCAAAAAGCTGGCAGAGCCCGGAAAAAACGGCCTGATTCCCGTATCTCTCAGCCACAGCATCTATAAATACGATGCGCTGATGCAGGCAGAGGAGGACTACGGCGATTTTGTAAAACGGGATATCGCACGGATCTGGGGCGGTATGCTGTTTCAGGGCGCGACCTCGTTTTGGGAGACGCAAAACGGCGCGTGGGATTTCGACAACGGCGGCAGCCTGTGTCACGGCTGGTCGGCGGTGCCCGCCTATGTGCTGCGCCGCTATGCGGACCGCCTGTTCGGTCAGTGCCGCAAAGAATATGAGGTGCGCCCGTGAAAAGAATCGTAAAGCAGTATGAAAGCCCGGGCTTTCGGGACGTGATCCTGACGGGAACGCAGGTGTTTACCGAAAATGCCGGGGCGGAGACCCATATTATCAACCTGTATCCCGAGGTGACCTATCAGACGGTGCTCGGCTTCGGCGGCGCATTTACGGAGTCTGCGGCATATGTCTATCAAAAGCTGACGGAGACGGAAAAGGAACGGCTGCTGAGGGCGCTGTTTTCCGATGAGGGGCTTGCCTATAATTTTTGCCGCACGCCCATCGGCTCCTGTGATTTTGCCCTTGACCGTTATGTGTATGTGAAAGACGGCGACATGTCGCTGGACAGTTTTTCCGTCGACCGTGACCGGCAATTCACTCTCCCGTTTATCCGGGATGCGTACCGGTATGCCGGGCGAAAACTGATGCTGTTTGCCTCCCCGTGGAGCGCACCGGCGTGGATGAAAACCAACGGTTCGGCGGTGGGCGGCGGCAGGATCAGACCGGAATGCCGCGGGGTCTGGGCGGAGTATATCTGCCGCTATATCCGCGCGTTTGCCGACGAAGGCGTGACCGTTTCCGCCGTCAGTGTGCAAAACGAACCGAAGGCGCGCCAGTCCTGGGAAAGCTGTGAGTTTTCTGCCGGGGAGGAAGGGATGTTCATCCGCGACTTTCTGCACCCGGCTTTGGTGAAAAACGGATTGTCCGATGTGAAGATCCTGATCTGGGATCACAACAAAGAGCGCGTGTATGACCGTGCCGCCGATACGTTTCGTGTGCCCGGTGTGCGGGAGCTGGTGTGGGGCATCGGCTTCCACTGGTATTCCGGTCATCACTTCGACGGGGTGGGCATCGCCGGAAAAATGTTCCCGGAAAAAATGCTGATCGAGACCGAATACTGCAAGGTTCTGGACGGCAGGTATGAGGCGTTTGGCGCAGATGCCGATCCGCTGGCCTACGGGGTGGAGATGCTGTACAATTTTCAAAACGGCATGCACGCCTCAGTCGATTGGAATATGCTGCTGAACCGTGACGGCGGACCGTATCATGACCGCGATTCCGGCTGCCGTGCCGCCGTGATGGCCGATACCGAAACGGGAACATTTTTGTTTACCGAGATCTATGCGAACCTGTACCATTTTGCCCATTTTATCCGGCGCGGCGCGGTACGCATCGGCACGACCGGCTATGATAAGGCGCTCGGCGTTGTGGGCTTTCGCAATCCCGACGGCACGCTTGTTGCGGTGGCGGTCAACGAAAACCCGTGGGATATGGCGGCTGTGCTGCGGATCGGGGAAACGGTTGCCCCGTTACCGTCCGTGCCCGCTCGCTCACTACGCTGGTCATTGAGGAGCAGGTCTGATTTTCTGCCGAAACCGCTATTTTAAATCTGAAGATTTGTCCGCAGGCGGATATATAAGTACCGGGCGCGGCAGTCCCTTTCGGGGCTGCCGCGTTTTTGCCCGTCTGCGGCGGCGTGTCGGCTGCCCGGTGTATGAAAAGGCCGTATACTTCCCATACTGCACAGGACGGGAGGGAGTATATGGAATTTGCCATGAACGACCGGCTGCGGCTTGCCGAGGTGTGGTGTACCCATGCCGACCGGGACGACGGGGCGGCGCAGCGGCGGCTGCGGGAATTTATTGCCGATTGCCGGAAAAGGGGGATCTTTGTCTGCGTATACGAATCGGGCGACGGGGATCTTTCGGAAAACACGGGGGCGCTGCTCGCCTATGCCTGTGCCCATCCGCCGGTGTGTCCCGCCCCGCCGGACGGCGCCGCGCCGCAGGGACAGGGCGACCTTGACAAACGGCGGACGACGTGATATTCTACCCACAGACGACGCCCGTTTCGGCACTGCCGCACAGGCGGAACGGAAACGGGAGAAAAACGGGTGGGCCCGGCAGAAAAGCCCGCCGAAGGAGAAAAAGCGATGGGCGCGGAGACGGGATTTTTGTGGAGGACCAGAACGAAAGGCAGCCCGGAGAACAAGCCGCGGGTGTATTTCACCTGCCATCCCGACGATATCGGCTGGCTTGACCGGATCTGCGAGGATATTTTCCGCTCACAGGATTGCGCGGTCTACTATACCGCGGATATGGCGGAGGCGCTCGACGAGGACAGCCGTGCCGGTCTTGAACGCATGAACCTGTTCGTGATGCCTGTGACCTTCAGGCTGCTGACACAGCCAAACCGCGCCATGGACAGCGATTATCCGTTTGCCGCAGAACGGCACATACCGGTCCTGCCGATCCTGGCGGAGCCGGGCATCGAGGAATTTTACGGGCAGCGGTTCGGTGAGCGGCAGTTTTTGTGTCCGTTTGGCGGGGACAGAACTGAGATCAGCTATGCGGAAAAGCTGAAAAAATATCTGGAGTCGGTGCTGATCAGCGACGTGCTGGCCGAGCGGGTGCGCAAGGCGTTTGACGCCTATATTTTCCTCAGCTACCGTAAAAAGGACCGGAAATACGCCAACACGCTCATGCGGCTGATCCACAGAGATCCCGCCTGCCGCGATATCGCCATCTGGTTTGACGAATTTCTGACGCCCGGAGAGAGCTTCCGGGAAAATATCGAGACCATGCTCGACAGAAGCGAGCTTTTTGCCCTTTTGGTCACGCCGCATCTTCTGGAAACGCCGAATTTCGTCATGACCGAGGAATATCCGCGCGCGCAGGAAAAGGGAAAGCCGGTCTTTCCGGCGGAAATGGTGCCGACCGACCGCAAAAAGCTGAATGCCGCCTACCGGCAGCTTCCCGAGCCGATCGACGCGGAGGACGAAGCCGCCTTCCGTGAGCGGCTGACGGAGGCGATCCGACAGGTGGCGGTGACCGAAAACGACAGCGATCCCGAACACAATTACCTGATCGGACTGGCCTATCTGGACGGTATCGACGTGGAGATCGATGCCGAACGCGGCGTCGACTGCATAACGATGGCGGCGGAGGCGGGGCTGACGGAGGCTATGCGTAAGCTGCGGCAGATGTACCAGACCGGCGACAGAGTGCCGCTTGACTATAAAAAAGCGGTATATTGGGCGCAGAAGCTCTATGATGCCAATGCCCGGGAATACGGTGAGGAGTACCCGGAAACGCTGAGGGCGCTGAGTCATCTGGCCAATGCCTGTTTCCGCGCCGGTGATGTTGCCAAGGCGCTTGAGCTTCAAGTAAAGGAATCTGCCGTCACCGGTAAGGTGTTCGGTGAAAATGATCCGGAAACGCTGACATCATTAAATAATCTGGCACTGTTCTATATGGATTCGGGCGATTATTCCCGGGCGATCGAAATGGAAGAAAAAGTGTACAAAGCGAGGGCAGATACTCTTGGCGCCGAAGATCCGGAAACTTTGTTGATCCTATGTAATTTGGCCATGATGGAAAATGCCGTCAACAACCATCAAAAGGCGCTGGAAATCAATAAAACAGTCTACACGGCGCGGCGCAGGATCTTTGGCGAAGAACATGAAGATACCCTGACATCATTGAACAATATAGCCGTCACTTATATGGATCTGGGGAGCTACAAAAATGCCGCGGCGCTCTGTCAAAAGGTGTGTACTGCCCGAAAAAAGTGTCAGGGTGAAAAGCACCCCGACACACTGTTGTCCCTGATCAATCTTGCTGCATCTTATGTCTATCTCGGAGAGTATAAAAAAGCCGAACATATTCTTACGGAAGCATATGAGCCCTGTGCAAAAGTCTATGGCAAAGAGCATCCGACCGTGCTCCGTTTGCTGAACAATCTGGCGGGGGTGTATAAGGAACAGGGAGAATACGGCAAGGCAATAGAGATCGGTACAAAGGTATACGAGGCGCGTGCCGGTATACCCGGTGAGGGGATCGCCTCTCTGAACACACTGAGTATTCTCTCAAGCGCATACAGCGCTCTCGGTGATCACACAAAGGAATTGGAGGTGTGTCAAAAGGCGTATTCTCTCGGCTGTGAGCTTTTGGGAGAAGGCCGGAGCGACAGGAAGGCTCTCCTGTTGAACAATTTGGCTTCGGCATACAGCTACAACGGCGATCCCCAAAAAGCGCTTGAGCTTCACCAAAAGGCGTATGCCGAATATAAGGCGGCTCTGGGCAGATGTCATCCCAGGACGATTACCTCTTTAAAAAACGTGATAACTGCATCGGCCGCTCTGTTCGGGGAAGACAGCCGGGAAGTATTGGACCGTTTATCGGAATTGGCATCTGTATATGGGAATGCGGGCGATACGGAAAGCAAGCAGAATATCGAGGAAACGATATATACTGTTTTGCAAAAAAAGCTGGGCGAGGAACATCCGGAAACGCTGTCGGCGCTGGGCAGATTGGCTTACACCTGCGGTGAACGGGGGGACTATCCGAAAGAGGCCGAGCTGGAAGAAAAGCTGTATGCGCTTCGCTGTAAGGTGCTGGGCGCCGAACACGAAAAAACACTCGTTACCATGAACAATCTTGCCTATTCGTACTTTGAAACCGGTGAAGTGCAGAAAGCGTGGGAGCTTTATAAAAAGGCGTATGCAGTATCAGAGAAAGCGTTTGGCAAGGAATACAAGTCCACACAGACCGCATTGGCGGGCTTGGCGGTCACCTGTGAAAAGCTCGGCAACTATACCGAGGCGCTGAAATACTTTGAAGAGCTGCACAGACTTCGCGCCGATATTCTCGGCACGGATCACGAAGAAACCGAAAAAGTATCCCGGAAGATCGGGGAGATAAAAGAGATCATACAAAAGAGTGCGGAATAAATCGGAGAGTGTATCATGAACCACACACAACATAGCCCCTTTCTGCAAAAGCTCATGGCGTATGCCGTGACGTTTGACGGGCAGCCGCCCGCCGTCCTCACGGCCGAGCGCTTTCTGTATGCCGCGTTCGCGGCGGCAGACGGCGCCGTGGCGGCGGAAACGGCGGTGGAAGAGGCGGAACGGCTGGCGCTGGCGGCGCGGCTGGCTGCTTTTGGGGCGGACGGAGACGGCGGATCTGCCGGTATCACCCGGAAACTTGCCGCGCAGATCGCGGCAGCCGGGCGGCAGGGCGCGCAGACGGCGTATCTGCGCAGCCGGTTTCGCCGCGCCGGGCAGGCGGCAGAGGAGGCGGGCGACGCCCTGATCACGGCGGACAGGCTGGCGGACAGCATCCTCAAAAGGCCGAACCGGGCGATCGGGGCGCTTTTCGCCCCGCCGGGATCGGAATCGGCGCTCGATGCGCTGATGCAGGGGATCGACCGGCAGCTGTCCGACGCGTTTCACAAAGACGGCGGGACATGACCGCCGAGGGCACCCGTTTTCCGCCGCCCGGCGGAAAACGGCTTGCCGCACAGGCTGCCTGTTTCCGGCCTTTCCGAGCCGCAGCCCCCGTCACGGCGGGCGCTGCGGCTTTTTTGGTTGACTTTTTTGCCGCGATAAGGTACAATGTTATCTGCACATCTGTACAAAAGAGGTGATAAGATTGAAAATTGACGGATATGCGCGAATTTCGGTGGATCTGCAGGAGGACAGCAGCGAAAACACCAGTATCGAAAACCAGAAGCGCATCATTCGCGATTTTGTTGCCGAGACCTTTCCCGGGGCGACGCTCTGCATCTATGAGGACCGCGACCGCAGCGGCTACACCTTTGCCCAGCGGGAAAATTATCAGAAAATGCGGGGCGAGTTGCTCTGCGGCGACGTGTCGGTGCTGATCGTCAAGGATTTTTCGCGGTTTTCGCGCCGCAACAGTCTGGGACTTCTGGAGCTGGAGACACTGCGCGACGCCGGTGTGCGGATCATCTCCATCGGCGACAATATCGACTATCCCACCCGCGACGACTGGATGCTCATACAGTTTAAATTCCTGATGAACGAAATGCCGGTCACCGACACCTCGAAAAAGATCCGGCAGATGATCGACAACCGGCAGAAAAACGGGCGGTGGATCTGCGCCGTGCCGTATGGCTACCGCATTACCGACACCGCGAAAATGACCTACGAGATCGACCCGCCGGCGGCGGAGACCGTGCGTGAGGTATTCCGGCTGTATACGCTCGGCTGGGGATATAAGCGGATCGCAAACCATTTGACCGACAGCGGCGTGCCGACGCCGCGCGCCAATGAAATTGCGCAGAAGGAGGCCGAGGGCAAGGCGTCCCGGCGCACGGCGCGGAACGAGTGGAGCATCGTGACGGTGCAGACGATACTGAAAAACGATTTCTATATCGGCACGCTGCGCCAGCGGAAATATACGCGCCGGGGCATTAACGGCAGGGACGTGAAGCTCGGCGGCGGGGACAATATCGTGATCGAGAACGCGCACGAGCCGATCGTGGACAGCAGGACGTTTGCCTATGCGGGCGAGCAGCTGGCTCTGCGCGCAAAGAGCAACTACCGCGGCGAAAAGAAATATGCCGCCGATTATTCGGGCATCCTGTTCTGCGGCGACTGCGGCAGCCCGATGTTTTCCATGTCCCGTCCCGATCTGGCGCCCGCCTATACCTGCGGCACCTATCACAGGCGGGGACGGAAGGGCTGCACCTCCCACCATATCCGGGTGGAGGTGTTGGATCGCCTGCTGAAAAATTATCTGCTCCGCGTGCGCGATAACTGTCAGACGATGCTCGGCGAGCTGCAAAAGGCGATCGACGGGCAGCCGGAGCGGGAGGAACAGCTCGGGGCGGCTGTCAGCAGCGTGGAAATGCAGCTGAACGACGCAAAAGCGCGGCTGAAGGCGCTGTACAAGGAGAAAATGCGGATCGACGCCGGGCTTTCCGATGCTAAAAGCCGGACAAAAGCGGCGCTCTATGAGGAGATGGAGGAGGAACTGCTCACTCGGATCGAACAGCTGGAAAAGCAGTTTGGCGAGGTCAACGCCATGCGCAATACGATGATCGCGGCAAACCGGAAAGCCCAAACGGTGATCGGGGTGTTTGACGATCTGCTGCAAAAGGAGCGGCTCGACAAACGGGATATCGGGCTGATCGCGGAACGGATCACGGTGTTTGAGGATCACCTGAACGTGAAACTCCGGTCCGATGTGGATGAGCTGCTTTCGCTCGGAAATGAGGCGCACACCGTAAATTTTCCGTCGGACAGTAGGGATAACGTGATTTCCCAGTCGTCTGCGAAGCGCGCGGACAAGGTCTTTACTGTCCATGTTATCAACAGCGGTGACCCGCTGGAAATTTTCACGAATCCGGACGGAGAGGTTGTATTCAAAAAATATTCGCCGATCGGCGAGCTGGCGCCGTTTGCGGCGCAGTATGCCGACGTCCTGTCCCGTGCCATCGGACAGGCGGTGCTGATCTGCGACCGTGACCATGTCGTTGCCTGTGCGGGCGTCTCCCGCAAGGATTATGTCGACCGCCGCGTGACCCATGCCATGGAGGAGTTGACGGAGAGCCGTCAGACACATGTGGCGCGGGCAGGCGAGCGGGAGCGGTTTCAGCCGGTAGAGGGGTCGGACCGCTACGCCGCCGTGGTCGCGCCGATCCTGGCGTCCGGCGATGTCACCGGCTCGGTCTGTCTGCTGCTTCCCGAGACGGGCGCGATCCCGGGCGAGGGGGATGTGCGGCTGGTTCAGGTGGCGGCGGCATTTCTCGGCAAGCAGATGGAGGAATAATTTTTTGCGCGTAAAAAAGCAGGGCTTATCCCGTTTTTGAGGGATAAGCCCTGCTTTTCGGTATAGACACGGGAGAACGGAAAAGTTTGGGGCATTTTACAAAAAGATCACTGGAAATCGAAAAGGGACAGTATCGGGAGTAAGCTCATATACGCCTCATCAATGCCACAGACACGTTCCGGTCCTGTGGGTGGCAACACAAACACCGACAGACGACACAGGCAGCGCTCTACCCTTTCGGGCGGCAGCCCGGACGCGGCGCTGACCTGTGCGACTGTGGTAAGGCGGGACTCGGAATGAACGGTCAGCCGGTACAGCGCGTCCACCGTTTTCAAGGTGTCTGCATCGGAAAGCTCCCGGAGGAAGCGCACGATCATCCGGAGGTGGGTATCTGTCAGTGTCTGGCGGTTGTCGGAAAAGAGTATGACGCCCTTCCGCATTACCGTGGTCAATTCCGGCGAGCTGAAGTGGGAATAGCCCCATTCGCCGTTTCCTGCACGGGCAATGGCTTTGTCCGTATCCCAATCCCATCCGAGGTCGAGGTTTCTGCCGTCGGCTGTTATGTGTTGGGAAAAAAGGATCGTGTGCAGCGCGGCAGCCGTCCGAAAGGCGAAGTCAAGAGCCTCGTCTTTGGGCAGGGAGTCGATCCGTCTGCGGAGAGCCGGTATGATCTCTTCGGCGGCGGGCACCGGTGCACATCCCAGCAGCTCGTCCACCGAAACCCCGAATAGCCCTGCGATGTCGGGCAGAAGCTGAATGTCCGGACAGCACTGGGCGGATTCCCATTTGGAGACCGCCTGATTGGTTACGCCGAGCGCGTTGGCCAGTTCCTCCTGTGTAAGACCCTTTTGTTTTCTGAGAAAGGCGATCTGTTCATTGATCTTAATTGTACTCATAAAAGCACCTCGCATTTGTTTTTCGGCAGCTGCAATATCAGTTTAGCGGAGATCGGCGGAAAGCGCAATAACGCGTCGGTTTGAATATCCAACCGGAGGTTGGATGCTGCGCCGCAGAAATGCCGCCCGCAAAGGATAGGGGGCGGTATTTCTGCCTCATCATTTGAAGTAGGTGAGTAGTGCTCATTCGGTATAGGCACGGAAACTGGTTGGGCATTTGACCGGTTTTGCAGCCGACGGGGGTTACGCCTTCAGCTTCCGGTAATACGCGTAAAACATCGGCGCGGTGGTGCAGACGGCGACGGTGTCTGCGATCGGCTCCGCCAGATAGACACCCGTGACCGCATCCGGCCAAAGGTGCGGCAGGAGAAAGATCAGCGGAATGAGCAGGATGATCTTCCGCCAGACGGTGAGGAAGATGGCTTTCGGTGCCTGATCCAGCGCCACAAAGCTGTACTGGCAGGCGACCTGCACCCCGTAGATCAGCAGCATGGCGAGATAGACGCGCATGCTTTTGGCGGTGTAGGGTAGGCGATCAGCGCCTGATTGTCGGTGAACACGGATGCCACCGCGCCGGGTGCGGTCATGCACAGCAGCCAGATGAGAAACGAGCTGCCGACACAGTAGCCGAGCAGCAGCCGGAACGTCTTTTTCACGCGGGGGATGTTTCCTGCGCCCAGATTATAGCTGAGCAGCGGCTGCGCCCCCTGCACAAGCCCGGGCAGGAGCAGCATCACAAACTGCATGACGCTGCTCAGTACGCTCATGGATGCCACCGCCATATCGCCGCCGTAGGTCTGCAGGGCGGTGTTGAAGCTGATCGCCACCAGATTTTCCGTCAGCTGCATCAGCGCGGGCGAGGTGCCCAGCAGAATACAGGGCCAGAGGAGCCTGCCGTCAAAGCGGATGTTTGACAGCCGCAGGCGCAGGACGCTTTTCTCCGTGCAAAGGTAGCGGATGACGAAGCAGGCAGAGACACCCTGTGCAATGACGGTCGCCAGCGCCGCGCCCCCGACGCCCATGCCGAGACCGTTGATGAACACGGCGTCCAGCACAATATTCGTCACGGCGCCGACCACGACATTGCCCATGCTGACCAGCGTCTTGCCCTGTGCGGTGATAAAGGTGTTCAGCCCCAGTGTCAGTTGGGTAAACACCGTGCCGAGACAGTAGATGTTCATGTACTCCGCCGCAAAGGTGATGGTGTCGTCGCTGGCGCCGAAGAGCAGCAGAATCGGCCGCCCGCCTGTCAGCATGAGCGCCGTCAGGAGTGCAGAGAGCAAGAGCAGCATCCAGGTACAGCTTCCCACGACCTTTTCCGCCTGTGCGGTTTCGCCTTTTCCGAGCAGAATGGAGGCTTTTGGCGCGCCGCCCATGCTGACCAGCGCCGCAAAGGCGGAAATAGCGAGAATGACCGGTGTGGTCACGCCGACGCCCGCGAGCGCCTGCTTGCCGGTCTCCGGAATGTGACCGATGAACATTTTGTCCACCAGATTATATAAAATATTGATCAACTGAGCCGCCACCGCCGGAACTGCCAGCTTGAAAAACGCCCGCGGCACCGGCATGGCGGCGAGCAAGCCGTCGTTGTCGTTCATGGCGTTATCTCCTGTGATCGCATTTTTGACACTGCACCAGGGGTGTGTCGCCGCCGTCCTTGTAAAAGGCGCCTGCCCACTGGCAGATGCTCTGCAAAATCGGCACGACGGACGCACCTTTTTCTGTCAGCGCATACTCTACCCGCGGCGGGATCTCGTCATAGGACCTCCGTGCCACCATGCCGTTGGCGATCAGTTCCTTCAGCGTGGACGCCAGCACCGCATCCGTGATGTTGCCCATTTCCCGGCGCAGTGCGCTGTAGCGCAGCGTTCCGAGCGACGCCAGCACGCAGATGATGCGGGAATTCCACTTTCCGCCGAACAGCGCCATGCCGTATTCCAGCGGACAGCGGATGTCTCTTTCCGATTTTCTCTGATACATAGCCGCACCTCCCACACGTCCTCTATTATAGCGGGAAATGCACGGAGAAACAAGTCACTATGCAATTTATGAGCGGGCGCAAGGCTGAATAAAAACAAAGATCCCGCTGCGGAATGAAGCCCCCGAAATGCCGGATGGTTTATGACCCCATAAAAAGACCTGCACACACAAACGTGTATGCAGGCGGAGGTGTCAGCTATTGGGTAACGGTTATGGTATAGTCGTCGGTTTCATAGTAAAAGTTCTCACCCTCGACGGAAAATGAACAGTAAGCTCTCAGCCTGTATTCACCCGGTTCTGTGAATTGTGTGCTCAGTTCCTTGCGTATGGTTTCAAGACCACTGATCTTTGTTTCACGTAATGTGGAGCAAACACCATCTTCCGGTTTTTCGCCCGGTGTATAAATGTATAGGGTGATCAGCGGCATCCCGTGTGACAACACATAACGGCTTCCCGTTCTGTTTTTAAGCTCTGCGGCATAAGTGACGGTTTTGCCGCAATTTATTTCGAGTGCAGGACTTGTGACGTTGAACTTGAAATCACTCCGGGAGGGAGGTTTGCTGCTGCAGGATGCAAGGAATAGACAGCAAATAGCGATTATCAGCAGAACAGGTATTGCTTTTGTCTTCATTTGCGTCACCACCGTTTAGTCATATGATCAGATTGAATATCAACTGCATTATACCATATACTTTTTGACGAAGTCAACGATTTTATGGTGATATTTTAAGATGATCCGCCGTAAGGGTCGGGCATTCCTCCAAAAAAAGCAGTCGAAAACTGACTTGTCGCCGCTTTCGTTTGCGTGAGAGCTATAAGCAGGTAAATGTGAAAAGCCCGCAACCCCATTTGTATCAAGGGGGTTGCGGGCTTTTAAAAGCTGGTGCCGGTGACCGGGGTCGAACCGGTACGGTGTCGCCACCACTGGATTTTGAGTTATTTACTCCACACGGAACACAAACGAACTCAGCCCCCTGTGGAGGTCATTGACAGACACCAAAAGCCTTGCAAATACTACTGTTTTTGAAGCTGATATGCAGAAAAGCTCCGCTTCGTCTGCTATTTCCGCTCTTTTCGATTTGGACGGAATTTCTGGATTTTGGAGGGACATCGGAGGGATGTTACCCACAAACAGAGCACAACAGCACACACAATAGATTCATCAATCGCAAACACATTATAGCGTATTTCTCTGCCATTGACAACACACTTTCCGAAAAAGAGGTATCGCTATGAGAACGCGCACACACTATGAAAAACTTTTTGCTGCCTATCCTGATGTTGTCACTCTGCCCGAATTTCAAACCATGCTGGGCGGTATCGGTGACAGCACAGCCCGAAAAATCATGCGGGCAAATAAGGTCAAACACTTTTATATCAGATGTACATACCTTATACCCAAAGCCTGCGTGATCGATTATGTGCTGAGCGAGGATTATGCGGAATACAGTAAGACACTCAAAGCGAGGGTTTGATCTTTAAGCCATTTGCAGAAATGCAGATGGCTTTTTCCATACCCGTACATAGCCGTCTGCTTCGCCGCAGGCGGCTAAATTTATGCAAAGGAGGAAACCCATATGGCGAATTGCAAAGTGATTGCGGTGACGAACCAAAAGGGCGGCGTGGGCAAAACCACGACCACCGCCAACCTCGGCATCGGGCTTGCCCAGCAGAACAAGCGGGTGCTGCTCATTGACGCAGACGCACAAGGCTCTCTGACCCTCTCCCTCGGTTACCCGAAGCCGGATGAGCTGCCCGTCACACTGGCGGACATCATGCAGAATGTAATCGACGATACCCCTATCCCGGACGGCTGCGGTATTCTGCACCACGGCGAGGGCGTTGACCTGCTCCCGGCGAACATTGAGCTGTCCGGTATGGAGATCCGGCTGATCAACGCCATGAGCCGGGAAAGCGTGCTGCGGACATATATCAATGCGGTCAAGCCCCATTACGACTATATCCTCATTGACTGTAT